>NZ_JABXEP010000003.1:0-121013 GCF_013372605.1 Myxococcus sp. AM009 | reverse complement strand
GGCGGCGCGCCGCGCACGTTCGTGGGGCCGTTCTTCTCCGAGAAGGGGCACCCGCTGCTGGATGACGTGCAGCTTTCGGGGGTGCGGTGGACGGCGGGGGACAATCCGCCCGGAAAGCCGCTGGTGAGCGCGGGGGACGCGGTGCTGGTGTCCGAGGAAGTGGATGGCCGGGTTCACGTCAACGTGGACCTGTCGCGTTCGAACGTGCAGCGGGTGTCCGCGTGGCCGGTGCTGCTGAGCAACCTGGTGCGTGAGGCCCGCCGCACGCGGGAGGGTTTTCCTCGGCGTCAGTTGATGTTGGGTGAGCCGCTGCCGGTGGTGACCCTGGCGGGTGCGCGTTACACGCTCGTGGGACCGCGGGGCAGCCGGCCGGTGTTTGGCGCGGGCGAGGTGACGCTGTCGCCCCCCACCGGGCCTGGGGCCTATTCGCTGGAGCGTGACGGCGACGTGGTGGACACGGCGCAGGTGCTGGCGCTGGACGCTCGGGAGTCGGACCTGCGTGCGCGCGGACGCGCGGAGGTGCCGGCACGCGAGGCGGGGGATGACGATGCGGGAGGCCGCGCGCCGGGCCGGGCCCGATGGCCCTTGGTCCTGCTGCTCGCCGCGCTGGTGGCGGACTTCTATCTCACGCGGCGGGAGCCGCCGGGCGCCTCAGGGGCGAGCGCGCCTGGCACTGGGGGCGCGTCATGAACGCGTTATCGGTGCGACGGGACGATTCGATGAAGGCGTGCGAGGTGAGCGCGCGGTGGATGATGGGGCGCCCGGTACCTGTGCTGCTTGGTGCCACCATGGCTTCCAGTCGCTGGAGCCGCGGATGACCTTCTCCCTCCCGCAGGCGTGGGTGCTGTTGCTGCCGCTGGGCCTCTTCCTCTGGAAGTACGGCCGTCGGCCGGGCCCGCCCATGTGGCTGCGCGCCGCGCTGCTGGTGCTCGTCGTCGGCGCGCTCTCGGGCCCCGAGCTGCGGCTGGCTGACGCGGGCAGTGACGTCGTCGTGGTGGTGGATCGCTCCGCGTCCATGCCTCGCGACGTGGACCGCACGGCCCAGGAGCTCGTCACCCTGCTGGAGTCGCAGCGCCGCCCCGGGGACCGCGTGGGTGTCATCACCTTCGGCCGGGACGCGCGCGTCGAGCAGCCCCTGTCCAACCTCGGCGGCTTTGGCGGCTTCACGCGCCCCGTGGACGCGGAGGCCTCCGATTTGTCCGCCGCGTTGGACGCCGCGAGCGCCCTCATCCCCGACGAGCGCGCCGGCCGCGTGCTGGTGCTGTCCGATGGCCGCGCCACGGGCGTGGATGCGCGCGGCGCCGCGCGGCGCCTGGCGGCCCGGGGCCTCGCCGTGGACTGGCGTCACCTCGCCCGTCCCGAGCCGCCGCTCGACGTGGCTGTCGTCTCCGTGGACGTCCCCGCCGCCGTCTCCGAGCGCGAGCCCTTCCAGTTCTCCGCCGTGGTCCATGCCTCCGCCGCCGTCACCGGCACCGTCCGGCTGGAGCGCAATGGCCGCGTGCTCCTCCAGGGGCCCTTCGACTTCCAGCCCGGCCCCAACGTGCTGCCGCTGCGCGACCTGGTCGAGGAGCCCGGACTGGTCCGCTACCAGCTCTCCGTGGCCGCCCCCGGCGACGGCGTGGTGGAGAACGACCGGGGCGTCGCCGTGCTGCGCGTGGAGGGCCCGCCCCGGGTGTTGCTGCTCACGAACCAGTCCCGGGGCACGCTCGCGCAGTCGCTCGCCGCTTCGGGGTTGCAGCTCGACGTGCGCACGCCGTTCCGCCTCACGCTGGATGACCTGGATGGCGTGGGCACCGTGGTGCTGGAGAACGTGGACGCGAACTCGCTCGGCGAGCCGGGCCTCAACGCGCTGGCGGCCTACGTCGAGCAGGCCGGTGGCGGGCTGGTGATGACCGGCGGGCGCAACAGCTTCGGCGAGGGCGGCTTCCGGCGCTCGCCCGTGGAGCCGCTGCTCCCCGTGTCCCTGGAGATGCGCGAGGAGCAGCGCCGCGCGTCCCTGGCGCTGAGCGTGTTGATGGACGCCTCCTGCTCCATGGGGATGACCGTCCCGGACGGGCGGACGAAGATGGAGCTGGCCGCCGAGGGCGTCGTGGCCGCGCTGACGCTGCTCAACCCCAAGGACGAGGTCTCCGTGCACATGGTGGACACGGCGGCCCATGAAATCTTCCCGCTCAGTCCGGTGGAGGCGGGGTTGCCCCTGGACGCCGTCGCGCGTGGCTTCAGCGGTGGCGGCGGCATCTACGTGGGCGAGGCGCTCCGCACCGGCCGCACGGAAATCCTCCGCAGCGAGAAGTCCACGCGCCACGTCCTCCTGTTCTCCGACGCAGCGGACTCCGAGGAGCCCGAGGACTACCAGCGCACGCTGGCCCACTTGCGCGAGCAGGACGTGACGGTGTCCGTCATCGGGCTGGGCGTGCCCTCGGACCCGGACGCGGAGCTGCTCCGGGAGGTGGCCCACCGGGGCGGCGGGCGCGTCTACTTCGCCGAGGACGCGATGAGCCTGCCGCGCATCTTCAGCCAGGAGACGCTCACGGTGGCGCGCGCCACCTTCGTGGACGAGCCCGCGTCGCTGGAAGGCGCGCCGGACCTGCCGCTGCTCGGCAGGCTGTCCGCGCAAGGGCTGCCCCAGGTGGGCGGCTACAACCTCACCTACCTCAAGCCCCGCGCCAACGTGGCGCTGCGCACCCTGGACACGAATGGCGCGCCCATCCTGGCGATGTGGCCGCGAGGCGCGGGGCGCACGGTGGCCTTCACCGCGGAGGTGGACGGGCCGTACACCGGCGAGCTGCGGACGTGGGCCTCCCTGCGCGCGGCCCTGGAGGGGATGGTGCGCTGGACGCTGGCGGGCGCGGCGCCCGTCGGGGACGCGGTGGTGCGCACCGAGCGGCGGGGGCACCTGCTGCGCGTGACGCTGGACCTGCCGCCGGGCGAGGCGCTGCCCGGCGCGGCGCCGACGATGGTGCTCCTGCCTGGCGACGGACGCGCCGCGCCGGTGGAGCGTCCGATGCGGTGGGAGGATGAAGACCGGCTCGTCGCCGAGTACCCGCTGGAGGGCAGCGGGACGTGGCACCCGGTGGTGCGGCTGGGCGCGAAGGTGCTGCGCGCGCCGCCCGTCACGCTGCCCTACGCGCCGGAGTTCGAGCCCGGCTCCGCGAAGGCGGGGCTGGAGCTGCTGCGCGCCATCGCGGCCGTGGGAGGCGGCGTGGAGCGCCTGTCCATGACGGGCCTCTTCATGGAGGCCCCGGAGTCGCTGGGCCGCGTGGCCCTGGCGCCGTGGCTGGTGGCCCTGGCGCTGGCCCTGCTGCTGGCGGAGGTGGCCGTGCGCCGCTTCCTCTCCGCGCCACGGCTGCGTGCGTCGCGGACCCGCGAGCGCTCCGTGTCCGTCCCCGCGGCACCCGGGGCGTCCTCGGCGCCGTCGCACGCCCAGGCAACACGGACGGCCCAGACGTCCGCTCCGCCCACCCACGAGGGCGACGCGGCCGTGACACCAGCGAAGCCGGCCGAGGGGAGCGTGGACTCCGCGCTGGACGCCGCGCGAGCCCGGGCCCGGAGGCGGCTGGACCGTTGAGACGAAGGCGTGGGGAGAGGTGCGGGCCGCCCCGGACAGGAAGGGGCTGGCACAGGTGAGGGCGACTGTCCGCGGTGGGTACGAGTCGCCCCGAACAAGAAGGGGGGATCGGAGATGTGGGGCGACCCGCGCCCTGCGAAACGCACAGGGTGAATGAGTGGATACACGAGCAGTGTATGATTTGCAACACGAACCTAAAATTATCCGTGGGTGGAATGTGGTGCGGTAGCGCACGTCCTGGCCGGGCCGAGGTGTCGGGCACCCGGCAGCGGGCGCGCGTGGCTCCCGCCACTCAACATCCGCGGCGTGCCGGAAGGGCCGTGGGAGCTGCCTCGCGGCGGAGGCTTCGTAAAGAGGGCGCATGAACGTGCTCTCCCGACGCTCGCTCGGCGCGGTGGCGCTGCTGTTCCTGGTGGACTGCGCACACCGCGCGCCCTCGGCCGCGCCGGAGCCCGAGGTCCCATCGCCGACGCTGCGGCCCCCGGACCTGAGCTTCGACGTGCAGCGCTACAGCACCGTCATCGGCTGGCCGGAGGGGACGCAGCCGGTGGCGCCCGACGGCTTCGAGGTGACGCGGTACGCGGACGGCTTCCAGAACCCCCGGTGGATGTACGTGCTGCACAACGGCGACGTGCTGGTGGCCGAGGCCGCCTCCCTGTTCAAGGACGAGGAGGACCGCGCGGAGGCCATCGAGACGGGGAAGGTCCGCTCGCAGAACATCGGCACCAGCGCCAACCGCATCACCCTGCTGCGGGACGCGGATGGAGACGGCCGCCCCGAGGTGCGTGAAGTCTTTTTGGAGGGGCTCAATCAGCCGCTGGGCATGGCGCTCGTGGGCAACCAGCTCTACGTGGCGGTGGGCTCGGCGAGCAACAACGCCGAATACGGCCTGAAGGAAGAGGAGCGCCGGGTCATCCAAGGTGGGTGCGCAGCTCCTGCTCCAGCTTCGCGCGGGGCTGGGCACCCAGCAGTTGCCGCACGACCTTGCCCTCCTTGAAGAGCAGCAGCGCCGGGACGGAGCGGATGCCATAGCGCATGGCGGACTCTGGGTTGTCGTCCACGTCCAGGCTCGTCACCTTCAGCCGTCCCCGGAAATCAGCGGCAATCACGTCGAGCACGGGGGCGAGCGCGCGGCACGGCGGGCACCAGGCGGCCGTGAAGTCCACCAGCACGGGCTCGGGTGACTCCAGCACCTCCCCTTGAAAGTGCGCGTCGTCCAGCGGGATGACGTGGGTCGTCATGGTGTGTCCTCCTGTCGCGGCCGGGCGCGTGGGCCCGGCCTGGGTGTGGACCCAGGTGTAGTGGCCTCGACGGAAACGGACGAGCGCCCGCGAGGGAACGCTGTGTTGCGCGAGGTCCCTTTACCGATTCCGCGTGGACGTGGGCTCGGTGGCGTCATCCCACGGGAGCGCGGCGCCGCGTTCGCTCAGCAGCGACAGGAAGGCGCGCACCTTGGGCGGGAGCTGCCGCCTGCTGGGGTAGACAGCGAAGACGGGGATGCCCGGCGGCGTCTCGGCTTCCAGCACTGGCACGAGCAGCCCGCCGCGCACGTCCTCGGCGACGAGCGAGGCGGGCAGCCGCACCACGCCCAGGCCCGCGCGCGCGGCCGCTTGTCCCGCGCGCACGCTGGGAACGCGCAGGCGTCCCGTCACCGGATGGCTCTTCGCGCCGCGGCCCTCGCCGAAGAACCAGACCTCGTCGGTGCCGGGCGCGGCGAGCACGACGCAGGCATGACCTTGCAGCTCCGCCGCGGTCCGGGGTGTCCCTTGCCTCGCGAGGTAGGCCGGGCTGGCGTAGTAGCCGGTGCGAAGGCGCCCGAGCCTTCGGGCCACCATGGCGGAGTCCGCGAGCGGGCCGGTCCGCAGCGCCAGGTCGTACTCCTCGGAGATGAGGTCCACGTGCGCTTCAGCGAGTGAGACTTCCACGCGGAGCAGGGGATGACGCAACAGCAGCTCCGCGATGAGTGGGGTCAGCAGCTCGCCCAGCAGTGAGAGCGTGGCGATGCGCAGGGTGCCCTGCGGCGTGACGCGCGACTCGCCGAGCGCGCGGTTCACCTCGCGCGCCTCCGCCACCAGCCGCGCGCAGTGGGCGTGGTAGTCGCGGCCCACCTCCGTGAGCCGGAGCCCGCGCGGGTTGCGCTCGATGAGCCGGACGCCCAGCCGCTCCTCCAACGCCGCGAGGCGGCGGCTCACCGTGGACTTGCGCAGCCCCAGCCGCTCCGCCGCGGCGGTGATGCCTCCGGTCGCCACGACTTCGGTGAAGAGGAGCATGTCATCCAGGAGGGGCGGGCTCGCGGGCACCCGGTGAGCCTACCAGGGGCGCTCAGGGCGCCAGATGCAGCTGGACATTAATAATCCGTCAGTCATTTAAAATAAGAAATTCTTGAATAATGTTTCACGCGGCTGGAGCCTCGGCCTCCCCTGGCCGTGTCCGGTGAGCACCGCTCTCCGGGTTCGCGGCCCATCCCCCCGAGGACGCGATGAAGACGCGATTGTGGTTGCTCCTGGTGCCCGCGTTGGTGGCGGCCGGCTGTGGTCCCATCGACGCGGAAGAAGAGCCCGTCATCGACGAGCTGACCGGTCAGGTGCTGCTGGAGGCCACCACGAAGTACGACATGCACCGGCTGCTGGAGGACACCGACATCACCGGGAGCCAGTGGGTGACCACCGCGCAGGTGCAGGCCTTCCTCCAGCAGAACAACTCGTTCCTGGCGAACTACCGGGACCCGGCCTTCAACAACAAGACGGCCGCCGCGCTCATCGTCGAGCGCTCCAAGGCCTTTGGCATCAGCCCGCTGTACATGCTGGCCCGCATCCAGGTGGAGTCCAGCCTCATCCAGAGCGGCAACTCCAACAACCTGGCCAAGGCCACCGGCTGTGGCTGTCCGGACACCAGCGGCTGTGACGCGCAATACGTGGGCTTCGGCAAGCAGATTGACTGCTCCGCCAAGAAGCTGCGCGGCTACCTGACGGACCTGGACGCGGGCCGTCCCACCATCTCCGGCTGGCGCGTGGGCGTGACGAAGTCCACGTCGGACCCGTGCTCGGTGCGGCCCGCCAACAAGGCGACGGCGGCGCTCTACACGTACACGCCCTGGGTGGGCGCGTATGCCCTCCAGTGCGGCCGCACCAACGTGGGCGGCTCGTCGCTGGTGGCCGTCGTCTACCACCGCTACGAGTCGGCCTATGCCTGGGGCTCCGCCTCCGGCTGCTTCTCCGAGACGGCCGGCGCCACCTTGCCGGAGCTCGGCTGCGTGCAGAGCTCGTCGGATGCCATGTGGCGGCAGTGTCAGTCGGGCGCCTTCACCGCGGGCAGCGTGGCCAAGCCCACGAACTGCACCGCGTCCTATGGCTGGTGCTCCTCCGCCACGCTGGGCCGCTCGGTGCCGGTGCGCACCTGCGTGCAGTCCACGGGTGATGGGCAGTGGCACCAGTGCGGCGCCAACAGCGCGTGGCTGAGCGCGCCGAGCGCGCCCATCTCCGGCGCGGGCCCCGCGGGCTCGTGCTTCGCGATGTACGGCCTCTAATCGTCGAAGCGGCGGCTCCCGCCCGGAAGGACGGGAGCCCGCCGTGTCCCAGCGCGCCTCAGTACTGGTTGGTCCAGATGAGGTCCAACCCGCCCGAGCGCGCGTCGCCGTACTGGCCTTCCAGGCTCCAGCGCGTGCCCAACTGGTACTCGAAGCGCACCGCGTTGGCGTTCTCTCCCTGCTGGAGGTTGGCGCCCACGCGGCCGGTGTAGCCGACGTAGATTTTGTCCGTCACGTACGTGCCGACCTCCAGCTTGGTGCCCGCGATGCCGGAGTCCCCCGCCTCGATGGAGACCACGTCCAGGGGCAGCTTCGCCGCCAGGGCCTTGCGGGCCTCGTTGGCCACCAGCGAGCCCACCACGGACGCGGCCTGCGCGCTGGCGTTCATGGAGGCACCGGAGCTGCGCTCCAGCGTGCGCCGGCCTGTCGCCAGCAGCGTGTAGATTTCCGACTCCGGCAGCGGCGGGTCGCTGGTGGGCTTGATGGTGAGTTCACGCCCCTGGCCCCGGATGGTGACGAACACGGTGACCTTGGCGCCGTCGTTGCGGTGCTCGGCGGTGACGTTGATGTACGGCGACATGGCCGGGCCGGTGAAGCGCACCTGGCTGTCGCGCTGGACGTCGAAGCGGCGGCCCAGCACGTCCACGCGTCCACGCAGCACGCGCACCTCACCGAACAGGCGCGCCACGTCCGTGTATTCGACGCGGAAGTCCTCCGACAGCCCCAGCTCCGCGTTGATGTCGGAGCCCTTCACCCAGAGGTTGCGGGGCGCATTCACATTCACCCAGAACACCATGGGCGGCGTGGCCGCTTCGTCCGGGGGCGCGCCTTCCACGGGTGTCCCATCGGGATTCGTCGGGAGCTGCGCCTGGGCCGCCTCCTTGCGCTTCTTGGGGTTCAACGGCTCGCCGTTGCGCACCAGCACCACGTCACCGGGCCGCTCCAGCGCCTGCAGGTCCTTGCGCTTGGCTTCCGGCAGCTCGATGGTGGCCTCGGGGATGGCGACGTTGCGCAGGTTGACCAGGCGCTGGGACAGCGTGCCCTCCACCTTCGCGCGCAGGCTCACCAGCGCCATGAGCTGGTCGTCGACGATGATGGGGAAGTTGCGCATCACCAGCGGCGGCTCGGACGTCCCGGGGCTGGACAGCTCGTACTCATTCCGGGCGTTGAGCACCGCGGTCAGCGGCGAGTTGAGGTGGAGTGCGCCGTTGCCGGCCTTCGCCGACAGCGTCGTGACGGCGATGGCCTCGCGGCTGGCCTTCAGGGCGAGCTGGATGTCGCGGTACTCGCCCAGGCCCATCAGCCCCAGCTTGCCGTCCTTCCACTCCAGGCTGCCGTTGATGCTGGGCGCGCCCAGCGTGCCGGCGACGCTGGCGTCCGCCTGGAGCACGCCGCCGATGCTGCGCAGCATCTCCACCGTGCCGGAGAGGAAGGCCGGGTTGAAGTCTCGCGCCTTGAGTGTGACCTCCACTGGCGCGGTGTCTGTCTGCGGTCCCCGGGTGAGCGCGGGCAGTGACACGTCCAGGCCCAGGCCGCCGTTCACCAGCATGGTGCCGCCGCCCGGCTCGGTGAGCAGCAGGTCGAAGCGGGAGCGGGTGTCCCTGTACGTGTAGTTCAGGCGCACCTGGCCCAGGCCCGTGTTGCCCACGCCCAGGTCCTGCACGCCAGCGGTGAGCTCCAGCTGCGGCGCGTCGAGCGTGCCCCGCGCGCCCAGCTCCATGGCCAGCACGCCCTGGATGCCCGTGGGCCGGCCCCCCTGCGGTGGCGGCGCGCCCTCCGCCACGGGCGACGCCGGGGTGGCCAGGCCGGGGAGCTCCTTCAGCGGCACCGGGCCCACGCGGCCGGTGATGTCGAAGGGGATGTGGCCGTAGACCTCGCGGTCCTGGAGCGCGCCCAGCGGGGCCGCCAGCGTGGCCGTCAGCTGCGCCAGCGGCCCGTCCTGGCGCTGCGCGTTCAGCGTCAGCTTCACGTCCTGGTCGCCGCCCACGACGCTGAGCTGCCCGTTCATGGGCGGCAGCCCGTTCATCGTCACCGCGTGGGCCTGCACGCGCAGCGTCGCCTGGGGCACCAGCACCGAGCCCTCGAAGTCCAGCTCCGCCGTCACGGTGCCGCCCGGCTGCTGCACGCCGCTCATGCCCTGGAGCAGGGTGAGGGGCAGCTGCGTGACGCGGGCCTCCACGCCCAGCGTCGTCGCGAGGAGCTCATCGGGCGTGGGCGGCTTCGCCATCAGCCCGCCCACCGTGAAGGGCGTCCGCAGGGCGACGTACGTCGGGGAGCCCAGGCCCTCCACGTCCAGGCGCGCATCCAACGTCGGGTCCTCGCGGTCGGACACGGCGCGCAGCTGGAAGGCCAGCGGCACGGGCAGCGAGAAGCCCGGCGGCGGCGTCTGGTAGCGCACGTCCTGCCCGCGCAGGGTGAAGTCCAGCAGGGGCTCACGCGCGGGGCCTTCCACGGTCAGCGTGCCCGCCAGCCGGCCGCTGGCGCTCTCGGGCTGGCCCGCGAGCTTCATTGCGCCGGCGAGGTCCAGGTCCTCCAGCTTCACGCGCACGGACATCGCGTCGCGCCGGCGCTTGAGCACGCCCTGCACCGGCACGTCGAACTCGGCGGCGAGCCGCGCCACGGGCAGGCTGGCCGCCAGCGTCCCGATGGCGCGGTCCTTCACGTAGCGCGCCTTCACTTTCGCCTGGAGCCCCTCGTAGCCGCGCGCGCTGCCGTCT
Organism: Myxococcus sp. AM009; assembly: GCF_013372605.1. NCBI lineage: Bacteria > Pseudomonadati > Myxococcota > Myxococcia > Myxococcales > Myxococcaceae > Myxococcus > Myxococcus sp. AM009. The sequence continues at coordinate 111,202 of NZ_JABXEP010000003.1, read as the reverse complement.
TCCAGCCGCAGGTCGGCCTCCGCGTCGGGGCGCGCCATCTTCCCGCTGACGGCGGCGTGGCCCGTCAGCCTGCCGCCCAGGCCCAGCGACTCGGGGATGAGGGACCTGGGCAGCCGCGACAAATCGAACGCGCCCAATTCCACGCGCGCGGTGACACGCTGGCCGCGCATCGCGCCCTGGAGCGACAGCGTCTGCCCCTCCGACGCGAGCCGCAGCGGGGGCGCCACCTCGACGTCGCCTCCGCCGAAGCCCAGGTGCGTGGGCGCCTGGAGCGTCCAGGTGGCCTCCGGCCAGAACAGCGCCAGCTGCTGGATGGCCAGCCCCTGGCCATCGTCGTCCACCTGGCCACCGAGCGTGAGCCCCAGCTCCGCGTCTCCCGCCACGCGCACGCTGGCCTCCAGCGCGCGCTCCCGCGTGGCCAGCGTGACGGCGACGTCGCGCAGGTCCCGCCCGCCCGCCTTCAGCCGGGACACCACCAGCGTGGCGTTGGACGTGAGGGGGTGGCTGACGTCCGGCACCTCCAGCTTCAGGGACACGTCCTGCGCCGCAACGTCGCCGTACCGCAGCGCCGCGAAGCCGCCGTCGACCTTCACCGCGGGCGCGCGCGGCGGGCCCTTCACGGAGAAGTCCAGCGTGCCGTTGCCCGCCATGGGCGCCACCACGCCTGGCATCAGCTTGGACAGCATCCGCGACAGCAGGGCGAGGTTGCCGGCGGTGAGGCCGCCTTCCAGGTTCACCGACTCCGCCGTGCCGTCTCCCCTGGCCTGCAGGGCCACGCCCGGGGCGAGCAGCCGCAGCCGCATCAGCGAATACCGGCCCTCCTTCGCGCTGGCCTCCAGCTCCACCGGACCCAGCGGCTGGCCCAGGTACTCGGACGGGGACACGGTGAGCTTCACCTCGCCTTCCATCGACTCCAGGCTCGTGCCTCCGCCCTTCGCGTCCAGGTCCGCGGCGATGCGCGTCTTGGGGCCCTGCGCCATCAGCTCCGACAGGTCCACGTCGCGCGCCTTCACGGACAGGCCGTCGGTGCGCATCCGCTCCAAGTCCAGGCCGCCCTTCACGGACAGGGAGGCGCTGGCGGCCTTCGCGGTGACGTCCACCTGGGCCGCGTCGCCCTCCAGCCCGGCGGAGCCCTCCGCGGACACCGGCACCAGCAAGGGCCAGGTGGGCACGAAGGCCCGCAGCAGGTCGGGCGGCGCGGACAGGCGCCGCAGCTCCAGCCCTGCCTGGAGCATGCCCTCTGGCGCGCCCGGCGGCGTCTCCGGAGGGAGCTTCGCGCGGCCGCTGGCCTCCAGCGCCAGCCCCGCGGCCTCCAGGTCGACGTCGCCCTCGAACACGCCCTCTTCGCCGCGGGCCTTCAGCGCCAGCCGCACGGGCCCGGGCACGGGGCGGGTGAGGCGCGCGGTGGCCTCCAGGTTCGCGCCCACGCCCTGCGTCGCGGCGGCGTAGCGGGCCGAGCCCCGGGCCTCCAGGTCCTCCAGCCGCACCTGCCGCTCACCGCCTTCGGGCAGCGCCTGCCGGAAGTCGACATAGCCGTCCTCGAGCACCAGCTCGTGCAAGTCCAGCGTCAGCGAGCCGCGGCCCGTGGAGGGCTCCTCGGGGCTGGGCGCGCGGGGCTCCAGCGCGCGCGTCAGGTTCAGCCCGCGCTCGTCCTGGGCCAGATACAGGCGTGGACGCTCGAGGCGCGCGGACAAGAGGTCCACGTGCTGGCGCACCAGCCCCGCCAGCCGCGCGCGCACGTCCACCCGGGCAACCTCCGCCACCAGCTCGCCTTCGGGGTCATACAGCTTCACGTCCTCCAGGATGACGCCGCCCAGGGACAGGTCCAGGCGCCCCAGCTCCAGCCGGCCGGAGAGCTGCTCGTTGGCCAGCGCGAGCCCCTTCTGGACGAGCCAGGCCTCTCCGCGCGACGTCGTGGCGAAGACGAGCACGCCCGCGACGACGAGCACGATGAGGCCCACCAGGCCCAGCAGGCTCCACAGCACGCGGCGGCCCCAGCGCGCGGGCCGGCTCGGGGGGGATTGCGTCAAAACGCCTCTCCAATCGACAGGTGCAGCGCGCACTGCCCGTCCGGAGCGCCCGCGAACGCGCCGCTGGGCGTCGTCGGACCCGTGGGCCTCCACCGGCTTCCAATGCCGAAGCAGCCTCCCGCTTCGGGATAGATGTATCCCGGGGTGGAAACGGGCAATCCCCCGCCGATGTTCAACCGCCGGGCGATGTCCAGCCGGATGGGCCCCACGACGGTCAGGTACCGCAGGCCCATGCCCACGGCGTGGTAGTGCTGGGGGCCGAAGAGCTTGGGCCGGTTCCCATGGGCGAAGTCCTCGATGCCCACCAGGCCCGTGTCATAGAAGGCCGCCACCATCAGGCTCTCCGTGAACTGGTAGCGCATCTCCACCGAGGTCTCGAAGAGGCTGTTGCCCCCCACGGGCACGGTGTCCCACTCCTCGTCCTGGACGACCTCCGGGACGCCGTCGCCGTCCACGTCCGCGGTGCGCTGCAGGGCGGCCAGCGGGGACAGGCGCTGGCCGTTGAAGCCCCGCATGAACGTGCCACCGCCCGAGAAGAAGCGGGTGACGATGGAGCTCTGGCCGCCGCCCGCGGGGTTCAGCGTGCCCGCGCGCACCTTCGCCGCCAGGATGAACCGCTTGTCCTCGCCAAACGAGCGGTAGACGCGCAGGTCGGGCAGCAGGCGGACGTAGTTGAAGTCTCCGAAGAGCGGACCGCCGCCCTTCTGGATGGAGAGGGAGAGGTAGTAGCCGTCGCGCGGCTCGATGACGTCATCGCGCCGGTCCCAGGTGAAGGCCAGCTCCAGGAAGCTGAGCGCCACGTCGCACTGCTCCTGGCCTTCGCCGCAGCCCAGGACGATGGGCGGCACCCGGGAGTCCGCGCTGACACGGCCGCTGAGCCGGTACACCTGGAGGTTGTACGAGGGGAAGATGGAGAAGTCGGGGTGCGGCTGCCAGATGACACCCGTCTGGAGCCTGCCGCCCCAGAAGTCATAGGCCTGCTCCAGGCCCTTCTCCACGCTGAGCGAGTTCTGCGCCCGCAGGTCCCGGAACAGGAAGCGGGGCTGCTCGTATTCGGCGGTGACGTCGAAGACGGGGCCGTTCTTGTTGAAGCTGAGGACGTTGGGGATGAAGGCGTAGCCCAGCCGGCCGCGGACGGTGAAGCGGCGCAGGCCGCCGCCGAAGTTCCGGTGGGTCCACTCGCCCACCGCGCGGACCTCCTGCCGGGCCGCGTCCACGCCCAGGCCGCCGCCCAGCCGCACGGAGCGGAAGGGCGCCTCGCGCACGTCCACCACCACGGGCACCGTGCCGGACTCGCGGTCCGGCGCGCCGCGGTTCACCTTCACCGCGCCGAACACGCCCATGCGGAACACGCGCGCCTGCGCGTTGGCCAGCGCCGTCTCGCTGTACCAGTCCCCCTTCTTCAGCGCGCCCGTCACCTGTTCAATGATGCGGCGCGGAGGCACCTGGGGGTTGGCGTCCGTGGCGACGAAGGTGTTGCCGAAGCGGTAGCGGATGCCGGGCCGGGTGCGCAGCTCCACCACCGCCTGCCGGGTGTCCACGTCCACCCGGACCTCACCGTCGACCTCGGCCTCCGCGTAGGCCAGCTCGCGCAGCCGCTCCTGGACGCGGACCTTGGCTTCCTCCCAGGCCTCTTCCCTGAAGACGTCGCCCTCGTGCAGGGGCAGCCCGTCCAGCACGTACTCGCGGTGCTCCTCGCGCACGTCCTCCGGCAAGGTGTCCAGGCCCGTCACCTGGATTTCGCTGATGCGGGTGGGCTCGCCCTCCTGCACGCTGATGTCGATGGCGACCTTGTCGTCACCGTCCGGGTTCACCTCTGCGTTTGTGACTTTCGCCTGGTAGTAGCCCTGGGCCTGGTAGTACCGCTCGATGCGCCGCAGGTCCGCCTGCCAGGCGTTGGCGTCGAAGTAGCTGGGGCCGCCAAAGGGCCAGAAGCCCCAGAAGGGCGTCTCGGTGGTGAGGATGCGGTCCTTGATGGCGCCCTCGCTCACCTGGTCCGTTCCCTGGATTTCCAGGTGGGTGACCTTGGGCCCCGAGGGGGGCGGCGCGTTCGTGGTGGCGCAGGCCGCGGTGAGCAGCAGGGCGAGCGGAGTGGCAAGGCGGAGGTGTCTGAGCAGGTCGGCGGCCACGGGAGGTTTCATAGCCGGAAGGCTCGCGGCCCCAACACTTCTTCCGTCCAGGATGGCAATGCTTTGTCGCATACCGGGACGTCGGGCGGGACTCCAGTGTCCGGTGTCACGGCGTGGCGCCTCGTGAAGACGTGCAAGCCGCGCCCGGCTGGCCCAAGATGGGAGGTCATGGCCCAGTCCCGGCGAATCAGAAGCCTGGTGTTCTCCGTGCTCGCGGTTTGCGCGTCCTCGTGTGGTGTCTCCGAGGACGAGGCGGTGCGCCCCAAGGAGGGGGAGAGCTTGTCGGACGCGCCCTACTGCGGCTCGTTCGGCTGTGTGAATCCGTACCAGTTCTGCACGGAAATCTTCCTGGAGTTCGGCCGCTCGCCGCCCATCTGCGTCTTCGACAACGTCTGCGAGCGGCTGGAGTGCGCCAACGCCAACCGCACCTGCGCCCTGTTCGACGGCTTCCCGGCCCAGGTGAAGTGCGTCGAACCGTGAGGCCGGCGCCGCCCGGGACTCTGAAGCCCCCGGGCGGACGGTGGCTCAGCGCCGCGCGGACGCGGTGAGCCAGGCCAGCCGCTCGGCGGCCTCGCGCGTGCGCGAATCGGTGAGCAGGTCGCTCACGTTCTGTTCGATTCGATAGGCCCAGTTCGAATCGCTCATGGAGCCGGGCAGGTTGATGCGGTCCCGGGTGCCGAGCACGTCCTGCCAGGGCAGCACGCACAAGTCACTGTTGGCGTTGAGCGCCGAGGCCAGCATGGCCCGGTGCACGTCCGGGGTGAACTCGCGGGTGAGGGCCACGCCGTTGAGCTCCGGCCACGAGCGCGCCGCCGCCTGCCGCTCGGGGTCCCCCGCGCCCTCCCACCACTCGGCCACCGTGTCCGTGTCATGCGTGCCGGTGGTGACCAGGGACACCGCCGGGAACTGGCGCGGGTCGCGGTAATGGTTGTCGTCGCGCTCCCAGCGCATCACCCGGTAGCCGGGCAGCTGGAGCTCCGCGAGGATGTGGCGCACGAAGGGCGGAATCACGCCCAGGTCCTCGGCGACGATGCCGGCGCCCTCGGACAGCAGTCGGAAGGTCTTCTCACCCAGGCGGCGGTGGCTCTCCTCGTCCGGCGGGATGAAGCGCCCGGCGGGCGTCTGCGCGTCGCGAATCCACTGCCGGAAGTACCCCACCGCGTGGTCCACCCGGCGCAAGTCGTAGTAGCTGGCCGCCTTCTTCGCGCGCATCTTCAGCCACGCGAAGTCGTCCCGCTCCATGGCCGCCAGGTCGAAGTAGGGCAGGCCCCAGTCCTGGCCCGTGGCGGAGAAGTCATCCGGAGGCACGCCCAGGCGGGCGTCGCGCCGCAGGATGTCCGGGTGCGCCCACACGTCCGCGCTGTCCTGCCCGATGATGAACGGCTCGTCGCCGCACAGGAGGACGTCCCTGGCGCGGGCCTGCGTCCGCACCTCGTTCCACTGCTGCTCGGCCACCCACTGCAGCCAGGCGTGGTAGCGCACGCGGCGCTCCAGCTCCCGGGACTTCTGGGCCAGGGCCTCTGGGTGGCGGGTGCGCAGCGGCTCCGGCCACTCCCACCACGGGCGGCGGTCCTCCTGCTCGCTGATGGCGGTGAAGAGCGCGTAGCTCTCCAGCCACTCGCCCTGGGCGTCGCGCCACTGGCGGAAGGCCTTCGCCCGCTCGGACTGGGGCGCCCAGTGCTGGGCTTCGAAGACGTCGAAGGCGCGCGCGAAGGCGGCGTCCTTGAGGGGGAAGACCACGTCGTAGCGCACGCGCGGCGCCGCACGCGCCTCGGCCAGCTGGGCGCGCTGCGCGTCGGACAGGGCCGCCTCGCCGCCGGCCGCGGTGAACTCCGGCAGCCGCTGCAGGTCGATGAAGAGCGGATTGAGGCCGAAGGCGGAGCGCGTCGCGTAGGGGCTCGGGTCACCCGGCGCGGTGGGCAGCAGCGGCAGCACCATCAGCATCCGCTGGCGGGCGGCCTGCATCCAGGTGAACAGGCCCTCCAGGGCACCGAAGTCACCGATGCCAAAGTCGCTCTGCGAGCGGAGGGAGAAGAGCGGGAGCAAAAGACCGGAGAGCCGGCCGGGTGTGGACATGGTGCGATGCAATCTGCCCCAGCCCCGCGCCGGTGGGAACTGCCGACGCGCTCCGAAGGTGTCTGGGTTCTTCGCTTTCCGGACGGAAGGGCCGCTAACATCCAGGCGTGAACTGGTTGCCGGAGTCTTTCTACGCCCGCCCCGCGCTGGTGGTCGCCCGGGAGCTGCTCGGCACCTTGCTGGTGGTGGAGGAGGGCGGACAGCGCCGGGTGGGCCGCATCGTGGAGACGGAGGCCTATCTGGGCGAGCACGACCTGGCGTGCCACGCGGCCAAGGGGCTCACCCCTCGCACCGAGGTCATGTTCGGCCCGGCCGGCGTGGCGTACGTCTATCTGATTTATGGCATGCACCACTGTTTCAACGTCGTGACGGATGCCACGGGGGTGGGAGCGGCGGTGCTGGTGCGGGCGGTGGAGCCGGTGGAGGGCCTGCCCCCGGGGACGCGCACGGACGGGCCGGGCCGCCTGTGCAAGGCGCTGGGCCTCACCCGGGCGCACAACCGGCGGGGCCTGTGCACGCCGGCGCTGCACCTGAGACGCGGGACGCCTGTTCCCGAGTCAGCGGTGTCCCGGGGACCGCGGATTGGCGTGGACTATGCCGGGGCGTGGGCCGCCGAACCCTTCCGGTTGTGGGTCCGGGACAGTCAACATGTCAGCAAGGGGCCGTCGCCCGAGGGCCGCAAGCCCGCTTGACGGCGGGCTTCCTGGCTGGTTGGGTGCGTCCCGCCATGTCCGACGAGGCCGTCATGGAAGAGGACCGTCAGCTCCTCTCTCGCGCACAGGATGGGGACGTTTCCGCCTTCGAGGCCCTGGTGGATGCCCACCGGGACAAGGTGTATGGCCTGGCGCTCCGGATGACCCGTTCGGAGGCCGACGCGGCCGAAATCACCCAGGACACCTTCCTGTCCGCCTACCAACACCTGAAGGACTTCCGGGGGGATGCCGCCTTCGGCTCCTGGGTGCACCGCATCGCCGCCAACCATGCGCTCATGCGCCTGCGCCACCGCCGAGTAGCCCAGGCAGCCGAGCAGGAGCTCCAGGGCCCGGAGTTCACCGAGCGGGGCTCCCTGGCGGAGTATCCCCAGTCGGACTGGAGCCGGGACGCCGAGGAGAAGGCCCTGGACGCCGAGCTGGGGGCCGCCATCCAGCAGGCCTCGGACCGCCTGCCCGAGGGATACCGGGAGGTCTTCCTCTTGAAAGACGTGGAGGGCCTCAGTTACGAACAGATTGCAGAGGCAACGGGGGACTCCATCCCCGCCATCAAGAGCCGGTTGCACCGGGCACGGCTCGCGCTCCGTGAAGCCATCGACGCTTTCTACAACCGGGACAGTCGCGAGTTGTGAAACGCGACGAAGCGCTCGGCATCTTTGAGAGGAACGAGGGCGCGCCGCAGCCAGCCGAGGTTCGGATGTACAACTGCAAAGATTCCATCAACCTCCTGCTGCAATTTCTCGACGGAGAGATGTCTCCCGAGGACACGCAGCACCTGCGTGAGCACCTGCGCGGGTGCAGCCCCTGTGTGGATTTCCTGCGCACCTACCGGGCCACGCCCGGGCTGTGCAAGAAGGCGCTGGCGGCGAAGATGCCGAAGGAAGTCTCCGAGAAGCTCACCGAGTTCCTTCGCTCCAAAATCAAGTCCGCCTCGTGAACCTGAAGTCATTGTCGTTGCCGGAGTTGGAGGCCGCGCTCGCGCCGCTCTCCCCGTCGCCCGCCGCCGTCCGCAAGGTGTTCGCGGCCGTCTTCGCCCACGGTGCTCAGTCCGTGGAGGAGGTCGCTTCGGCCCGTCAGGTGCCACGCCGCGTGGGAGACCACCTGCGCGCCCACGCGGAGCTGCCGAAGCTGGCCATCGTCGAGCGCCGCCGCGCGGACGACGGCTTCGTGAAGTACCTCTTCGACTCGCCGCTGGGCGGGCGTATCGAAGCGGTCCGCATCCCCATCTTCGATGAGAAGTACGTCATCTGCGTCTCCAGCCAGGTGGGCTGCGCGCTGGCGTGCGACTTCTGCATGACGGGGAAGTTGGGCTTCAAGAGGAACCTCCAGACGTGGGAGATATTGGACCAGGTGCTCCAGGTCCGGGAGGAAGCGGACCGGCCGGTGCGCGGCGTCGTCTTCATGGGGATGGGGGAGCCGCTCCTCAACTACAAGGAGACGCTGCGGGCCGCGGACATCCTGCGCCACCCGGCGGGGTTCTCCATCGCGGGGGAGGCGATTACCTTCTCCACGGCGGGCCATGTGCCGGCCATCCGCCGCTACGTGCGCGAAGGGCATCCGTACCGGCTGGCCTTCTCCGTGACGAGCGCCATCGCGGAGAAGCGCGCGAAGGTGCTGCCGATTGAGAAGACGCATCCGCTGCCGGAGCTCATCGACGCCATCCGCGAGTACAGCGAGGTGCGGCGCGAGCGGGCGATGATCGCCTACGTCGCCATCAGCGGCTTCAACCTGGGCCGCGAGGACGCCGAGGCGCTGAAGGCCGCCTTCGAGGGCATCCGCATCAAGGTGGACCTCATCGACGTGACGGACCCCACCGGGAAGTACCTGCCGCCCACGCCCGAGGAGCTGAGCGCGTTCCGCGACCACCTCCAGATTCTCAAGTCACCGGTGGCGCGGCGGTACTCCGGTGGCAAGGAGATTGGCGCGGCGTGTGGCACGCTGGCGGCCACACAGTACGGCGGCACGGTGATGCCGCGGCCCGTTGAGCCGCCGCCTTCCACGACGCCGTGACGTGCGCGCGAGGGCTGGGGCCTAGGGCGGGGAGGGTGGACTGCCGCCGCCCTCGTTGTCCCAGCCATCCTCCTGGTGACCCGAGCCGTGCCATTGCCCCGCAGGGGGCGCCTGTCGTGCCAGCGGGCTCTTGCTCCAACTGCCAAAGTCCAGCAACTGGAGGGTCCGGTCCTCCGCCTGGACGCGGTACGCAATCCACTGGTCGCCCAGGAAGATTCGGTGCGCGCCGGGGGAGACGAGCGCGAGCTCGCTCGCATGGGGGCGGCTCATCCTGGACGGGGAGCGGGCGGCGTCGTCGGCAGCCGCGGCGAGCATGTCCAGCCGCTCCTGGATGGGGCGGCGCTCGGAGAGAGGCAGCCTCTGGTAGGCCTCCGTGAGCTCGGGGGCGACAGTGACGCGATAGGACATGGCGAGAGACCTCGGTGAGGGGATGGGCCCGCCATGGGATGTGTTCCGCCCGGAAGGTCCACGTGATTGAAGGGCGCGACTGAAAAATGGTCATGGTGGCCGCGCCCTGCCGTGGCCGGGCTGAGCCCTCGCTCGGAGGCCGGCATTCCTTCAGGTGACAGGCGGTGGGGCGGCGGTTCGCGCCAGGTGCGCGCTCCGGTGATGTTCACCGCGGGCGGGGCGGCGTGGATGCCGCTTTCGTATCGGCGGCGTCCGACTTAAACCCGACGGTGCTCGGCTCGCCGGAGGTCGCACGCGCGGATGGTGGAATTCATCGACCAGCTCATCTCGGCCCTGGGGCCCCTGGGCCTGCTGGTGCTGGGGCTGGCGGCGATGTTGGAGTACGTCGTGCCGCCCTTTCCCGGGGACACCATCACCCTGTTGGGGGGGGTGTACGCAGTGCGTGGCGCGCATCCGTGGGTGCTTGTCTTCCTGGTGGTGACGGTGGGCAGCGTGGTGGGCGCGGCCATCAACTACGCGGTGGGGCACTGGCTGGCGAAGCGCTTCGACGCCCACCCCGAGCGCAGCTTCGTCGGCATCACCCATGCTCGGCTGGCACAGGTTCAAGCGCGCATGCGCGTGAATGGGCCGTGGCTGCTGCTGGTGAATCGTTTCCTGCCAGGCATCCGAGGGCTCATCTTCGTCGCCGCGGGGGCCTCGCGCATGCCGCGCTTCAACGCGCTGGCGCTGGGGGCGGTGTCCGCCATGGCACACACCGGGCTGGTGCTGGGACTGGGCGCGGCGGTGGGTGGCAACCTGGAGCGGCTGACGGCGCTCGTCGCTCGGTACCAGTACGCGGTGGTGGGGCTCGTAGTCATTGGCGCCATCGGCGTGGGCATCCGGATGTTGGCTCGGCGCCGTGCCCCCGCGCCGGGGCCTTGAGTTCGTCTCAGGACGGCGCCTTGGTGTTGCATTGCAGAGGCGCGCGGCCCCGCGCTTGAGTCGCGGGCATGCATCCGCAGGCGCGTTCCTGGAGTCCGTTGTGGGTGGCCTTCATTCTCGCCGTGGCAGGGTGCCAGGCAGGGGACTCCGGGACGGGAGGCTCGCGTCAGGGGTTCCGGCCCCGGGATGCAGTGGTGGACTTCGGCCGTGTGCTGGAGGGGGCTCAGGCTCGCCGCGCGGTGACGGTGCTGGCCACGGGCCGTGCGGGCCTGACGGTGGTGGCCTCCGTGGATGCGCCCTTCGCCGTGGTGACGTCCGAGGTGAGCGTGTCCGGAGGCGGCGCGACCGAAGTGGAGGTTGTCTTCACCGCGGGGCATGGGCTGTCGGAGGGAACGCTGCTGCTGTCAGGCGCGGGGCTGACGGAGTCCGTTCGCCTCACGGGCCTGGGCATTCGTCCCATGCCGTGTCCGGGGCGTCCCTGCTTCGACTCCCGCTTCGACGTGGCGTCCGGGACGTGCGTGGAGACGTCGCTGGAGGAAGGCGCCGCGTGCACGCCGGAGAGCCGCTGTCAGGTGGACGGCCGCTGCCAGGCGAGCGTCTGCGTGGGCCACCCGAGGACGTGTGACGACAACAATCCGTGCACGGTGGATGCGTGCTCACCCACGCGGGGGTGTGTGACGTCTCGGGTGGCGTGTCCCGCGCCGGAGAACCCCTGCAAGGTGGGGTTGTGTGACTTGGAGGAGGGCTGCACGGCGGTGGACGCCGACGACTTCAGCCCTTGCGGCCCGGCGGACTGTCAGACGGCTCGCTTGTGCTTCAGCGGCGCGTGCCGGGAGGTGACGCCCCCCGAGGGCTTCGTCTGCGCGCCCGCTACCGCCTGCCAGGGAGAGGGGACGTGCCAGGGCGGCGTGTGCCAGCGGCCGGGCCCTGTCGAACTCGCGCCGGAGCTCAGCCTGGAACTGGAAGGCGTGCCAGTGGAGGCGGACGGTGGGACGGTGTTGCTCGTCTTGGAGGACTCCCTCTACACCTCCGTGTGTGGCGGGGACGCGGGCTGCCAACTGGTCGCGTATACGCGCTCGGGGCTGCTGCGTTACGCGACGCCTTATCCGGAGGGTGGGGCCCGGACGCTGCTGGCCGCATCGGATGCGGGGGTGGTGGTTCATGCCCCGGAGGGGCTGGAGGCCTATGCGCCGCGTGGCTCCGGGGCGCGCCTCTGGCATGCATCCTGGGCGTCGCTTGGAGTGGGCGAGCCCCCCTCGCCGGGCCGACCCCCTGCGAGCCACGTCGCACTCACGCTAGAGGAGGACGTGCTCGCGTATGTCGCGTGGCGAGCCGCCCCGGATGCCGGCGGCGCGGAGGACGGCGGTACGGCGCCTGAATCCGCGAGGCTCATCTTGCTCTCGGGTCGCGAGGACGCGGGCACGCTGTTGGGTGTGTCGCAGGTCGAAGCCTGGCGAGGGGAGGCGCGGCTGGGGCTCGACGCGCTGGGAACGGCCTGGCTCTACACGACGGATGGGCGGCTGGCGCGGGTGGACCTCGACATCAGCGCGCTCTCGAAGGTGTCGCCAATGGAGCCCGATGAAGGCGGAGGCACGGCGCTGAAGTTGAGCGCGCTGGTGGACGGCGGTGTTCCAGGTGGAGGTGCGTCCCTCGCCATCGCGGGTGGGCGGCTGCTGGTGGGGGCGCGAGCAGTTGTCCCGGTGGATGGCGGTGTGCCCGTCATGCTTTCGGACGGAGACGGCGGAGCCGGCGCGCGAGCGCCCATCGCGGAGCCCGCGCTGCTGCCCTCGACGGGCCAGCCTGGCTACCTCTTCACACGGACGTGTGCGCGCACGGATGGCATTCCCTGCACGGCGCGGGAGGCGCGTGTCGTGCTTCGCGCCGTGAACCCCGAGTCCGGACACGTGGTGTGGGAGGTGGATGCGCTTCCGGATGAGGTCGCGCCGGGCACGGTGTACGAAGCCGCGTTGCTTCAAGGGGGGCTGGTGGGCGTGCTCGCTGACGCCGAGCTGCCGGAAGGCCGCCAGTCCTGGATTCAGTTCTTTGTACGCGGTACCCGAGCCGGCAGCTGCCCGCTGCCCGGCCGTCCGCATGTGGCGGGTGCCGCGTTCCTGGGACAGCACCTGTATGTCGTCCTGAATCGCGACGGTGAGTGGCGACTGGAGTCGTACGGACTGGGACAGGACTTCAAGGCCGAAGAGCGCGGCTGGCCGCAGCGCCATGGTGGAACCGCGCGAACGCGAAGCGAGTCTCCGTGACGCCGACGTCGAGCAGCACCCGCTACGAGGCCTGACATCAAGCCCACGAAGGGGGCTCAACGCCGCTGCGGCGGATTTGACCCACTCTGGAGCCTGAAAGGCCATGCCATCGCGGGGGGATGGCAATGCGCTTCGACGTTCCCCCGGTGCGCGGTGCCGATGTGTGGGGCCCGCTTCCAAACGGCGGGCCGTGTCCGCGCGCCGGGCCGTCGTCGAAGGAGCGTTCATTCCAGTGATGCGTCACCTCAACGCCGTCAGCGCCTTCGACAGCGGAACCGGCTTCCGGTCGCGCCCGAAGCCACGCCGGCCTCAGGGCCAGGAGGTGGCCTGGTGGAAGGAACGTTCATTCCATCGGGAGGTCGCGGCCACGGGGCAGCGGCTTCGTCATCAGGGCCCCGAGGCGGTCCGCGCATCGGGCCATGTGTCAGACCCACCTGTTAGATGGGTCATCGTCGCACGCGCGTGACCGCCAGAGCGGCGGCCGCAGGGGTGGGTGGAAGGGGAGGGGTGATGTACACGTTGCAGGAGCTGCGCACTTCCAGGCTGCCTGACGCGGCGAGGTTGCTGGCACAGCGGGGCCTCGACAACGTCCGGGCCGCGGAACTGGCGCGTGCCACGAGGCTCTCGGTGGGCTCGCTTTACCGTTACTACGGCAGCAAGCAGGGCATCTCGAGGGCAATCCGGAACTTCACCGAGCGCGAGCTGTCCTACACCGGCTTCGTCGCCTACCAGATGGCGGACGGGGACCCGCTGAAGCAGGGTTTTCGCGACGTCTTCATCGCCTTCTGGCGTGAGTTCGCGACCTGGGCGCTGTTGCAGCCCCACCTCGTCGACTTCACGTTCCTTCATCATCACCCGGACGCAGGCACGCCCGGCGAGCATGAGGGACGGACCCGCGCGCAGGTGCTGGAGGTCCTCGAGCATGGCGAGCGCGAGGGGGTGTTTGCCCGGGGCCGCACCTGGCTCCACGAGTGCATGGTGTGGGGCGTGTTGGCGGAGCTCGTGCGAAGGGCGGGGCGAGGAGAAGCGATCAGTGATGAAGACGTCCAGGTGGCGGGAGAGTCGCTCTGGCGGGCGCTCATCCCAGAGGCGCCGTCCAGCCCGAGCGGAGGCGGGCCTCCCCCAACTGGAGAGTCGCTGCATACGATGGAGATTCTCCCGGCTCAGGACCTGGGCATTGCTGAGGGGAGCCTGCGCGGCGGTGTATCTGCGGAAGGCCTGAATGGGCGGCCTGACCAAACGGCGGCCGCCAGTCGTGCAGGGGATTCGGAAGAAACGCAGGCCCCGGGCAGCGTGGCGGAGCAGGCGCCATTCGTCCGTGTGGACCCGGGCCCGCGCGGGCGTGGTGTGAGTCGTGAGGCGGCGTGGGGCGACCTCTCGTCGTCCCCAGCTCAGGGCGCCACGGTCATTGCCTCGGAGGCGCGGGGGCAGTCGAGTCACCTGTCGCGGTCATGCACAACGCCGCGGGTGGACCGCTCGCGGGCACCTCATTCGTCACGGAGGTGTCGAGGTCCGGAGCCGCCTCGCTCAACTGGAGCGTCCCGTCGGTTCCGGCGGCCGATGGGAACACTTCGGCGCTCCTGGTCAGGTGGAGGCGTTCGGGTCCACCCAGAGGTCGTCGAAGCGCACCTGCGGCGGCGTCTGGTGCAGCCGCAGGCTCTGGACCGCGGGGGTCGCGGCCGCGTGGGCGCGGTCGTGGTACAGCGGGATGAGCGGGCAGTCCTCCTGGAACAGCTGCTCCGCGCGCAGGTAGAGCTGACGGCGCAGCTCCGGATCGATGGAGATACGGGCCTCGGCTGTGAGGCGGTCCAGCTCCGGGTTCCGGTAGCCCATGGGGAACACCGTCTGGGCGCTGGAGTGGAGGAGGAAGTGCAGGAAGGTGTCCGGGTCCGGGTAGTCGGCCAGCCAGCGGTTGCGGAACGCGGGGAGGCGGCCCTCGGTCACCTGGGCCGTGTATTCCTCGCGCGACATCTCCACGTAGCGCAGCTCCAGCAGCCCGGCCTGGAGCAGCGGACGGAAGAGCACCGCGTCCTCCGCGGAGTGGTCATTGCCGGTGGGGCGGTGGAGCGTCAGCCGCAGCCTGCGCAGGCCCACCTCTCGCAGCAACTGCTCGGCGAGGGCCACGTTCGGTACGGGCGCGGGCCCCATGTCCGCGTCATCCAGCAGCTCGGGTGGGGTCAGCGAGCGCGCCACGCGCGCGCCGGGGTGGAACTGGCTCACCATGGCCTGGATGTCCATGCCCGCGCGGAGCGCGCGCCGGACGCGCACGTCGTCAAAGGGTGCCTCCCGGTGGTTGAGCACCACGAAAGCCGTGGAGGGCGTGGTGCTCGCGGCACACTGGAACGCCTCCAGGCCGGGCAGCTCCACATGCTCCGTGTCGAGGAAGGACACGAGGTCCACCGCCCCCTGGCGCAGCAGCGTCACCGCCTCCTTGCGCGAGCCGGTGAGCAGGAACTCCAGCCGGTCCACCATGGGGCCGCCCGGGCGCCAGTAGGAGGGGTTCCGCTCCAGCACCACGCGCTCGGGCTCCAGGGCGAGGAGCCGGAACGGCCCGGTGCCCACCAGCCGACCGTTGGCGTCCGTGCGGGCCACCGCGGTGGCGGTGAGCGCCATCAACTGGAGGAAGAACGCCTTGGGCTCGCGGAGGCGAATCTCCAGGGTGTGGTCGTCCAGCACTTCCAGGCCGGACACGTCGCGCGCCATGCCAGCGGCGTACTCCGGCGCGCCCTCCACGTCCTCCAGGAGGCTCCGGTCGGGCGAGCGGAGCGCCGGGTCCAGCAGCCGCTCCAGGTGGCGCTTCACGTCGGTCGCCGACAGCAGCGTGCCGTCGTGGAAGGTGACGCCGCGGCGCAGGTAGAAGCGGTAGCGGCGCGCGGAAGGGTCTGCGTCCCAGCGCTCGGCCAGGTCGGGCTCCAGCCCGCCGTCCTCCCTGCGCACCAGCGTGGAGAACACGCACGCGGTGAGCTCTGAGACCTGGTTCTCCACGCTGAAGAGCGGGTCCACCGCCTGACGGTTTCGCAACGACGCGGCCTGGTGCATGCCCACGCGCAGCGTCCCGCCGAAGTGGGGCGTGGGGAGCTTGAAGTGGTACACCTCCGCTTCCAGGCCCTCGGCTTCGTGACCCAACTGGTCCACCGTGCGCGTCAGCCCGTCGCCGATGCGGATGACCCGGCGTGCGTCCTCGCGCACCTGGGCGACTTCCTCGCGGATGGAGGCGTCGGCCTTGGTGAGCACCACGTTGGCGGAGCGCAGCTCTTCCAGGGCGGCGCTCAGCCGCACCACCGATTCGGAGAGATCCCGGCCGGTGCGCGCCTGGGCCTCCGCCTTCTGCGAGGCACCCTGGCCCACGCGTGCCATCTCCTGCGTCTGGCGCAGCAGCTCGCGCGCATGGCCCGACTGCTCGATGGCCATGCGCGTGACGTTCTCCACCCGCAGGGCCACGCGGCGGCTGGCCTCCACCACCGTGGCGCCCTGGGCCTCCAACCGCTGCGTCTCCGCCACCGTGGCTTCGACGGCGGTGAAGGTGCGCTGGGTGATGGTGCGAATCTCCACCAGGGCCTCGGCGGCGCGGTCACCCAGGGCCACGCCGGCGGTGGCGCGCTCGCGGCCTTCCTGCACCAGCGCCACGGCCGTCTGCACGGCGTCGCGCACGCCCGCCACCATGGCGCCGATTTCGCGGGTGGAGCGCGTGGTGCGCTCGGCCAGGTTGCGAATCTCGTTGGCCACCACGCCGAAGGGCCGCCCCTGCACACCCGCCTGGGCGGCGATGATGGCGGCATTGAGGGCCAGCAGGTTGGTCTGGTCCGCAATCTCCTGGATGACGTCGACGATGCGCCCGATTTCCGTCGAGCGCGTGCCCAGCATCTCCATCAGCTCGGCGGCCTTCCGGACCGTCTCCTCCACCCGGTACATGCCCTTGACGCTGTCGCCCACCAGCACCTCGCCGCGCTCGGCGGTGGCCGTCACGGCGATGGCCAACTGGTTCGTCTCGTTGGCGCGGCGGCGCACCGAATCAATGCCGCCTTCCACCGCGGCGACGAAGTCCTCGGCCTCGCTGGCGAAGCGGCCCAACTCGTCACCGGACGCGGCGACGTTGGCCATCCGCTCGGCCATGGCCTGCATCAGCGACGTGGTGTTGTGGGCGAAGGTGTTGACCTGGGCCAGCGAGTCCACCACCTGCTCCATCCGCTCCGTCATCTCCAGCAGCGCGCCGGTGGTGTCGACGGCGAAGACCTCCAACTGGTGCACCCGCTTGCCGGCCACCTGGAGGCTGCCGCCCATTCCGCTGACGGCCTCCAGTGTGCGCTCCACGGCGCCGCCCTGCCGCCGCGCGGCCTCCAGCAGCATCCGGGCCTGTCCGCTCACGTCCGTGCTGGTGCGGTGCAGGTTGGCCGTCACCCGCTGCACCTGCGCCAGGGCGCGCCGCAGGGACAGGATGAGGCGGCGCACGTCCTCGTGGCCCTCGTAGCGCGGGCCCACCGTGGTGGTGAGGTCTCCCTCCGCCAGCCGCGCCATCACCTGCCGGCGGACCCTCCGCCGCTGCGCCGCCCAGCGAAACCACGCGAGGTATCCCCCCGCGAGATAGAGCGCGGGCGTGGCGAGCAACACCACCGCCCAGGTGGCATTCGACAGCGGCCCCTCGGAGACGGCCCGCAGCATCCCCCCCAGGAGGAGCGCGGAGACCAGCCCTGCCGCCAGGCCGAACGTGAACAGGTACCGTTTGGCGCCCATGAAGGAGTGGAACGCTACCCCGCCTTCTCGCGCCGGTCCTGAAAACGCCGCACACTGGGGCCGTGGCCACCCTGCTTGCCCTGCTGCTGCTGACGCTCCCGGTAAAGCCGGATAATCCAGTTAATACCGACGCGCCACCGGCGTCCCAGTCGGAGTCCTCGCGTTACGTCTTCGCCTGGCGCGGCGTGCCGGTGGGCACGGTGACGCTGAAACTGGAGCCGGGCCGCTTCACCTACGTCAGCCAGCACTTGCACACCCGCGCCGGGAAGGCGGGAGCGCGCCGCCGGGAGCAGGCCCTGGAGGTGGATGCCCAGGGGCGGGTGCGAGGCGCTCAGGCGGTGCCGCAGGCGCTGTGGCTCTGGAAGGGCGCGGTCACACTGGGATGTGTCGTGGGACGGGAGGAGCTGACGGGGCGCGAGGGCCCGCACTGCGTCACCCGGGTGGGGGACGGGCGCGTGGAGGGCACGTTGTTGGGAACGGCCTTTCAGGCCCGCTATGGAGCAGACGGCCGGATGGAGGCGCTGGAGGTGGGAGACTCGCGCTTCACCCTGGCCGCGCCCGGGGAGCGGCTGCGCGCGCCTCCCGAGCTCTTCGCGGACGGGCTGCCCGTGGAGGGGGCCCGGGGCGCGCTGTCGCTGGAGCCGCCGCTCGACGTTCCAGTGCGGCTCGCGGGGCTGACGCCGTGGACGGCGGCGGCGGCGCGGGGGCTGGCGGCCGAAGTCCACGCGGCCTTCCCGGAGAAGACGCCCGGCGGCGCGGACTGGAGCGAGGACGGCGAGGGCGAGGCGGGTGGGTGCCTGGCGCACGCGCTGCGCTTCGCCGCGGGGGCCCGCGCGCGGGGCGTGAAGGTGGCGTTGGTGCACGGGCTGCTGGTGGTGGACGGCGGGCCGGCGCGCCCCCACGCCTGGGTGCGCGTGGCGCTGGCGGCGGGTAGGACGCTGGATTTGGACCCGACGTCCCTGGACGAGGTGTCACCGAATACGCACCTGCCCATCGCCCTGGCGGAGGCGCAGGGCTCGGCGCTGGCGGCGGGGGCGCGCTGGCTGTCGCTGCTGCGCGGGGCGCACCGGGTGGTGCGCCGGCCGTGAGGCGACGGGCTACTCGAAGGGGATGATGGACACCTTCGCGCCGGCCTGGACGTCCAGGACCTCCTTCGCTCGCGCGGGCAGGAAGGCCTGGGTGTTCTCCAGGCGGGCCTGGCAGCGCACGGAGCGGAAGCGGTTGCGGCCGGTCTCACTCTCCACCGCGACGAGGACGTCATCACCCACCAGGTCGAAGTCCTCCTCCGCCACCTTGAGCGTGCGGTACTTGCGTATCAGGGAGATGTCGGCCGTGTCGGCTTCGAAGTGGGGGCCGCCGTCGAACGGGTCGATGCGCTCCATGTACTTGAAGCCGATGCGCTCCAGCATGCGCTGCACGCCACGCGTCTGCGGGCCCACCTCTCCCAGCACCTTCTGCACGCGCGCGGGGAAGAGCGACGCGTAGATGTCCGAGGCGGGGAAGAGCTCCTTGATGAACTCCTTGTTCTGCCGGCTGAGGCGGTCCGCCTCCTGGTAGGTGAGGCCGGTGAACTTCTTGCCGCAGGCCTCCCACAAGAGGCTGCGACCGTCCGGCAGCAGCGGCGGCAGCAGCTCCGCAAGCACGCGGGGGCGGAAGAGCCGCCGGTGCATGGCGATGAAGAGGAAGCGCCCGTAGGACAGCTGCTTGCCGGGCTTGTCCGGCGTGGCGCGGTAGGGCGGGTCCACGACGAGGCCACCCACCTCGGTGGGGCCCTCGTAGTTGTAGGCGATGGAGAGGACCTTGTGGCGAAGGTGACGGGAGAGGGACGCGGAGTAGTGCTCGCGCTCGCTCACCTCGTAATAGATGTGCGGAGCCTCATAGGTGCCGTGCTGCGCGATGATCATCGACGTGCCGATGATGAGGCTGTTGCGCACGTCCTCCAGCACGAAGAGATACTCGCGCTCGAAGGGGTTCTTCACCTTGCCCGCGAAGCTCTTCACCGACGTGTCCACGATGGCCGAGAGCGTTTCCTCGTTGTTCGGCAGGTTCACCGTGTTCAGCACGGCCGCGAGCCTCTTCAGCCCGGGCAAGTCGGTCTTCTGGACGTCACGCAGGACAAGCATGGGGACACTCGGGACGCCCCTGTGATGGAGCGCCGGAAAGAGGGGACCATACCCCACACCTGCCGCCCGTCAGCTTGAAGGTTGGCCGGCGTGTTGATGACGCGACGTGTCGCTGCCGGCTTGCCAGGATGCCCGGAGTGTGTAAGCCGCCCCGCGCTCGACGTGAAACATGGCGTGAAACATTCAAGGCCTTGCATGCCCGCCTGCCCACTTGCCGGACCAGCGGGAAGGATTTCGCGTGGGAATGAAGCAGGGGAGGGTTTGCGATACGGTGTGTCGGTCGTTGCATTCCAAACCTTTGCGAGGATGTGTTTTGAGAGCCTTTGTCCCCGGATGGCTTGTGATGTGGTGCGTCCCCGGGCTCGCCATGGCAGGCGTCGTGTGGCGAGGGGACTTCGAGACGGGTGACCGCTCGCAGTACTCCCGTGCGCAGATGGTGAACGCGAACCGGCTGCAGGTGGTGACGTCCCCCGTGGCCGAGGGCCAATACGCGCTGAAGGCGACGGTGCATCAGGGCGACGACCCCATCAACGCCAGCGGGAATCGTAACGAGCTGGTCTACATCAGCAACGTGCCGGTGGGCTCGGAGTACTACTACCGCTGGAAGGTGATGTTCGCGAACGACTTCCCCAGCGTGGACACCTGGCAGCTCTTCACCCAGTGGCACCACGACGGGTGCTGTGGTTCGCCGCCAGTGGAGTTCTACGTGAAGGGGGAGGAGATTCGCCTGTCGCTCCCTGGCACCAGCGAGATTCCCTGGCGCACGAAGCTCACCCGCGGCGTGTGGCACGAGTTCATCCTGCACGCGAAGTGGTCGTCGGACCCGAAGGTGGGCTTCGTCGAGCTGTGGCACAACCAAGAGCTGGTGCTGCCCAGGCGCGGCGCGATGACGATGTACTCGGGGCAGCGCAACTACCTGAAGCTGGGCCTCTACCGGAGCGACACGGTGCGGCCGGTGGGCGTCGTCTACCACGACGGTTTCATGCAGGCGACGGCGCTGTCGGACGTGCTCGAACAGAAGCCGGAGCCGCCTCCGGTGGACGCGGGGACGCCGGTGGACGCGGGCGCTCCCATGGACGCGGGTTCACCCGAGGACGCGGGCAGCGTGGACCCTGACCCCGTGGATGCGGGTGGGGCCGAGGAGCCGGGGCCGCAGCCGGACGCGGGCACGCCGGAATGGGACGCGGGCACGGCGCCCGGGCCGAACGTGCCCCCGCCCGGAGGCATCTCCCCGGATGAGGGCGGCGCGGCCCAGGCGGGGTGCAGCAGCACCGGTGGCTCCGCGGCGGCCTTCGCGCTGCTGGGGCTGCTGGGACTTGCGGGTTACCGCCGTCGCGGCAATTGAGCCCACGGGGGGGCGCGCGGGCCATGGGCTCGCGCGCCTTCGTGGGGAAGTGTCCGGTGCGAGGCTCGACCTACGTGTCTTGAGCGCTCGTACCCACCGGTGACGTTGGTCTGCCGGAGAAGGTCTGCCCGGCTCCGGGGCGGTGCGCCGCTCTCGTTCGAGTGGGAGACCCAACGTGGCACGTCCGAGTGATTCACGGTGCCGATGCTTCCTCACCTGGAAGTCTGACGCGTTGCTGGCACGCCTGACGTGTCAGGAGTGCCTCGTGTCAGCCCCCTTCGCGCGAGCAGCCAATCCAATCACCTGACAGGTCAGGACGGGGCCTGTCGCTCGGCGGGAAGGTCCCGCGGACTCGCCGGCCACGTCCCTCGTGAGGGCCGCTTCGCCGGAACCAGGGCCTCAGGGGTTTCTCCTACGCGGCCATCCCGTCGTGCGTCGTCGCGCACCTGCGCCCCGCCGCGGGACGGGACGACCGGATGGGGCGGGTCCAATCCTCCCCTGATTCCATATGCTGGTGCTGGAATGAAGGTGGCTTCGCGTCTGTGATTGAGGCGGATTCGGGCGCGCCTGGGGCAATGTCTTGCACGTCAGGCGCGGAGTGGTGGCGACAGCGGCTGACGCGTCAGTCGCATGGCGGAACTACGGCCTCCATGTGGATTTCAGACGCGGCGAGGGGGGGGGCAATGAATGGCATGTGAGTTGCTCTGGTTTGCGCCAGGCGGGATGAGCTCCTTGCCGTGAATCCGATGTAAGGGTTCAGCAGTGATAGACATCAACCACACGAAAGAGCTGGTGCGTACATGGCGAAGATCGTCTTCCTGATTGATTCCAGTGCACTTCCCAAGGGCGGGGCCTCCGTCAACACCGCGGTCGCGGTCGGGCATCCTCCGTTCGTCCTGAACGACAAGCCCCAAGACCCCGAGTACAAGGTGCCCGTCGCGAAGGGGGAGAACATCCGCATCTACACGGAGGAGCAGAACCACCTCACGTCCGTGAAGCTCGCGCCCAACGGCATCATCGCGCATACGTTCCAGGGCGCCCAGCTCACGGTCGCGGGCATGAAGGATTCCTCGAAGCGGCCCATCGACATCCCCAACTTCGACATGGACCCGGGCCCCGTGCCTGACTTCATCGCGTTCGACGACGAAGACGCGCAGTGGACGCAGACGCCTCCTTCCTGGAGCAACTGGCCCAACAACCCGCTCATCGACCAGGACCTCACGGCCAGCATGACGCGCAGCTACATCCCGTACGTCACGTTCAATGCCAGTACCATCGTGAGCGGTGAGCTCCAGTACGGATTGGTGTTCGGGCTGACGAGGGACGGGGCGACCGTCGAGTATTTCTACTTCGACCCCTTCATCGTCATTGGTTCGTGAAGTGGCTGGGCGCGGCCCCGTGGGCACTGCTCGCCTGGGCTGGATGCCATTGACGTAGCAGCCCTCTCATGAAGCGGCACCGGAAGCCGCTGCTCCAGCCCAGGGGGCGTTGTTCCCCTGGGCTGCGGCGGGCCCGCCTCTCCTCGGCACCCCTCGTGGGCTTGCCGCGCGTCGAGCTCGCGTCCATGGACTGGACGCCCGGGTGGGCGCCCGCTTCGTCCCTCGCCCTGGCGCGTGTGCCGTGCAATATCGGTGTTCCAGGGACGTTGTCCGAACAGCGCCCGCCCCTTGGAACGCCCATGCGATACCTCCTCTTCCTTCCGCTCTGCACCTTGCTGGCTTGTGCCCACTCGCAGCCGGCCGCCACGCCTCCGGCTCCCGCCGCGCAGGCGCCCGTGGACCCCGAGTCACGGTTCCGTGAGGCCCTGCAGCGGGCGGGCAGGGCGATGGAGGTGGGGCGCTTCGACTCCGCGCTCGCGGAGATGCAGCGGCTGTGGGACGGCGGCCACCAGACGGACGACGTGGCCTGGTATGCCGCCTATGCCTCGCTGGGCACCGGTGACGATGCCGCGGCGTTCACCTGGCTGGAGCGCTCCGTCGAACGCGGGATGAGCTCACCGGGCGACCTGCTGCACGACAAGTCCCTGGCGCCGCTGCGGCGGATGCCCGGCTACGACGCGCTGGTGGCGCGGGCCCGGGAGAACGCGCTGAAGGCGCGCGCCGAGGGCAACGTGGGGGCGGGGCTGGAGAAGACGACGCCCGCGGAGGCGGGGGTGTCGGTGCCGGCGCTCGAGGCCTTCGTGAAGGCGGCCGAGGACGCGGGCTCGTCGGCCCTGGTGGTGCTCCGTCATGGAAAGCTGGTGGGCGAGTGGTACTTCGGCGGCGAGACGCAGCGCATCGAGTCCATGTCCGCGACGAAGGGCGTGGTGGCGCTGGCCATCGGCCTGCTCATCGACGAAGGGAGGATTGCCTCCGCCGACGCGCCCGTCTCCACCTTCTTTCCGGAGTGGAAGGACGGCCTCAAGGGGAAGGTCACCTTGCGGCACCTGCTCAGCCACACCTCGGGGCTGGCGGCGAACGCCAGCGCGATGGACATCTACGAGTCGCGAGACTTCGTCCGCTACGCGTTGGACGCCCACGTGGTGGACGTGCCGGGGAGCCAGTTCTTCTACAACAACAAGGCCACCAACCTGCTCGCGGGCGTGGTGGAGCGCGCCTCGGGGGAGAAGCTGGACGCCTATCTCATGCGGCGCCTCTTCGAGCCGCTCGGCATCCGTGATGTCTTCTGGCAGAAGGACCCGTCTGGCAATCCGCTGGGCATGTCGGGGCTGCGCCTGCACCCCGTGGACTTCGCGAAGGTGGGCCAGTTGATGCTCCAGCGCGGCGTCTGGCAGGGCCAGCGCATCCTGAGCGAGTCCTGGGTTCAGGAGTGCACCGCCGCGCCATCGCAGGCCCACAATCCCACGGCGGGCCTGCTGTGGTGGCTCGTCTACGACAAGGCGTTCCGCGTGTTGGGCCAGGACATGGTGGACGAGGCGCGCCGCAACGGCATGCCCGAGGCGCCGCTGTCCCGCCTGCGCGACGTGGTGGACCAGCCGATTCCCTCCGGGGACTTCGTGCGGGTGCTCTCCGAGCGGCTGGGCGGGATGAAGGGCGTCATGGCGCTCATGGAGAAGAGCGCCCGCGTCCCGCTGCGAACGCAGGTGGAGGGGGCACCCCAGGGCTACTCGGCGCGCGGCTCCTTCGGACAGCTCCTGCTGGTGGTGCCGGGCCAGGACCTGGTGGTGGTGCGCATGGCCGTGCCGGATGGTCGGGTGCCTCCGGACGTCATGGAGTTCCCCGCCTTCAACGCGCTGGCCCGCTCGCTGGTGCCGTCACCCTGACAGGCGCTCAGGCCCGCGCGGCGCGACGGTGCGCTCGGGTGCCCGCGCCGCCAGCCCTGTGGCATAAGGCCCTTCCAGCATGCCGCCATCTCGCCGTGTTTCGCTCGTCCTGAGCTATCAGTACCCGGGCAAGTACGCCTTCACCGTGCTGGCGGGCGCCGTGGAGTCGGACCCGGCGCTGGCGGACGTGACGCTCCACTTTCCGCGCAGCCGCGAGACGCTGCTGGACACGCTTCGCGAGCGCGTGGACGCCGGAGACACGGTGGTGGCCGCGTGGTCCTTCTACTCGGCCAGCTTCGCCCCCGCGGCGGCGGAGCTGGCGTGGGTGCGTGAGCGGCTGGAGGGCCGGGAGGTGCTGTGCATCGCCGGCGGCGTGCATGCCACGGCGGAGACGCTCCAGACGCTCCAGGCGGGCTTCGACCTGGTGGCGGTGGGCGAGGGGGAGTACTCCCTGCGCGCGTTGCTCGGCCGGGTGCTGCGGGGCGAGGAGCCGCGTGACACGCACGGCGTCGCGTACCTGATGGACGGGAAGCTGGTGCAGCGCGGCCGGGGGGAGGGCGTGCAACTCGACGACTTCCCGCCCTTCGCGGCGCGCAACGGGCAGTACGGCGCCATCGAGATTACGCGCGGCTGCATCTACGCGTGCCGTTTCTGCCAGACTCCGTTCATGAGCAAGGCGCGCTTCCGCCACCGCTCCGTGGCCAACGTGGCGCACTGGGCGCGGGAGCTGCGGCGCTCGGGCCGACGCGACCTCCGCTTCATCACGCCCACCTCCATGTCCTACGGCACCGCCGACGAGTCGGTGAACCTGGACGCGGTGGAGGCCCTGCTCGCCGCGGTGAAGGAGGCCATGGCGCCCGATGGGCGCGTCTACTACGGCACCTTCCCGTCGGAGGTCCGCCCCGAGCACGTCACGCCCGAGGCGCTGGCGCTGCTCAAGCGCTACGTCCACAACGACAACCTCATCATCGGCGGGCAGTCCGGCTCCGAGCGCATCCTCCAGAGCACGCGCCGCGGGCACGACGTGGAGACGGTGGTGCGCGCCACCCGCATCGCGGTGGAGTGTGGCTTCGTGCCCAACGTGGACTTCATCCTCGGGCTGCCCGGCGAGGAGCCCGCGGACGTGGACGCCACGGTGGCGCTGATGGAGCAGTTGGCCGGGCTGGGGGCGCGCGTGCATGGGCATACCTTCATGCCGCTGCCGGGGACGCCCTTCCGCGACGCGCCGCCCGGTTCAGTGGATGAGGCGACCCAGCGCAAGCTGGACCGGCTGGCTTCGCAGGGGCGCCTGTATGGGCACTGGAAGCAGCAGGTCGCCCTGGCCGAGGGCATCGCCTCACGTCGCCGACCACGCGCGGGGTAGCGGTAAGCCAGGCCAGGAACATGACCCTTCGTGTGTTTGAGCGCTCCCAGGGCCGTCACTTCCACGGGCCTCCGCTCCGCCAGGCGCTTAGGATGAGGCCGCGATGTCCACCGACCCGGCACCTCCCTACTGGCTCCTCATCTCCGTCCTCTTTAGCAACCAGCCGCTGTCGCCCTCGCTGGCGATGACGCTGCACCAGGCGGCCTTCGAGTTGCACCAGCGCGGAGAGGGCGCCAGGGAGGTGGCCGGGGACATGGTGAGCGGCCGGGTGGTGAACCTGCGCAAGGATGTGTCCTTCGGCGGCATCGCAGGGCCGGCCTTCGAGGCGGAAATCGAGACGGAGCG
Source organism: Myxococcus sp. AM009 (assembly GCF_013372605.1). Classification (NCBI taxonomy): domain Bacteria; kingdom Pseudomonadati; phylum Myxococcota; class Myxococcia; order Myxococcales; family Myxococcaceae; genus Myxococcus; species Myxococcus sp. AM009. The sequence continues at coordinate 85,491 of NZ_JABXEP010000003.1, read as the reverse complement.
AGGCTCCGGCGTGGTCCGCTTCGTCCTCACCCGCCAAGGGCTGGAGCGGATGAAGCAGCAGCCCGCCGAGCCGCCCCGGCCCAAGTACCTCAACTGAGCCAGCACGAGCCCGCCCGGCCGTCCGCTCCCTGCTCGCGGGCGGTGGGCGTCTCCACCTTGGGGACATGGACCCCAAGGACTACCTCAAGCGGAGCGCGGGCATCCCGCTGGACCCCCAGAAGCAGAAGGACCCCGAGGCGGACGGCGAGCACGTCCCCGCGGAGGGGCGCGCCGAGTTCCTCAACGACATCACCGAGCAGAACGGCGGCCAGCGCACCGACGTCGACCTGCCGTGGCGCAAGGGGCCGGAGCTGCAACGCGGCCAGCGCGACGCCTACAACGCGGAGAGCGACAAGAAGAAGGGCTGAGCCCTACTCCCGGTCGAGGTCCACCTTCATCTTGTTGCCCATGTGCAGGATGGAGTTGGACAGCGTGGCGGCGGACATCTCCGCCAGCTCCATGAGGACCTGCTCCTGCTGCGCCTGCTCCGAGCCCGCGGGGGCCTGGGACACCGGGGCCCGCGAGCCGTCCTCGGAGATGGGCCCGCGGCCCACGGCGGAGAGGTAGGAGTTCAGCATCCCGTTGTTCGGCGAGCCGCCCACCGAGGCGAGCGCCGAGGCGACCACCGCGCCCCCCGACACCATCAGCGGATCCCCAGGCCGGTTGGCCGGGGCCATGGGGTTCACCAGCGCGCCAAAGCCGGTGCTCGCGGCGCGGCTGCTCGCCTGCGTGGTGGGGGGCTGAATCCGGGGACCGTTGAGGGAGTTGATGCGGTTCATGGCGGCTCCGTCTCGGCCCGCGACGCGCACCACGCACGTGTCGGACCTCTCGAATCCCCATTATCGCCCGGCCGCCGGCGAAGTTGCGCGGAAGGCCCAAAACGCCCGAAGGCCGCGGACTTACGGGCGTGCTCCCCGTCAGCCGCGGCCTCCTTGGGACTTCAAACGGCGCCGTGGCCTAGAACTGGTGGGCCTCGGTGGACTCCGTCAGGGCGAGCGTGCTGGCGTTGCCGCCGGAGATGACCTCGGCCACCTGGTCGAAGTAGCCGGTGCCCACCTCGCGCTGGTGACGCGTGGCGGTGTAGCCGTCCTTCTCCGCCGCGAACTCGGCCTGCTGCAGCTCGCTGTAGGCCGCCATGCCGCGGTCCTTGTACTTCCGCGCCAGCTCGTACATCCCGAAGTTGAGCGCGTGGAAGCCGGCCAGGGTGACGAACTGGAACTTGTAGCCCATGGCGCCCAGCTCGCGCTGGAACTTCGCGATGGTGGCGTCGTCCAGGTTCTTCTTCCAGTTGAAGGACGGCGAGCAGTTGTAGGCCAGCAGCTTGTTCGGGTACTTCGCGCGGACGCTCTCGGCGAACTTCTTCGCCTGGGCCAGGTCCGGGGTGCTCGTCTCGCACCACACCAGGTCCGCGTAGGGCGCGTACGCCAGGCCGCGGGCGATGGCGCAGTCCAGGCCGCCGTTGAGGCGGTAGAAGCCCTCCGCGGTGCGGCCGGCCTTCTTGTCGATGAAGGCGTGGTCGTACTCGTCCGAGTCGCTCATCAGCAGCTTGGCGCTGTCCGCGTCCGTGCGCGCCACCAGCAGGGTGGGCACGCCCATGACGTCCGCCGCGAGCCGGGCCGCAGAGAGGGTGCGGATGAAGTGGTTGGTGGGCACCAGCACCTTGCCGCCCATGTGGCCGCACTTCTTCTCGCTGGCCAGCTGGTCCTCGAAGTGAACGCCAGCGGCGCCGGCCTCAATCATGCCCTTCATCAGCTCGAAGGCGTTGAGCGGGCCACCGAAGCCGGCCTCGGCGTCGGCGATGATGGGCGCGAACCAGTAGCGGTCCTTGCGGCCCTCCGCGTGGTCAATCTGGTCCGCGCGGCGCAGGGCGTTGTTGATTTTGCGGACCACGGTGGGGACGCTGTCCACCGGGTAGAGGCTCTGGTCCGGGTACATCTGCCCCGCGGAGTTCGCGTCCGCCGCCACCTGCCAGCCGGACAGGTAGATGGCCTTCAGGCCCGCGCGCACCATCTGCACCGCCTGGTTGCCGGTGAGCGAGCCGAGCGCGTTGATGTAGTCGTCGGTGTGGAGCAGCTCCCAGAGCTTCTTGGCGCCCAGCTCCGCCAGCGTGTAGCTGATGGTGACGGAGCCGCGGAGCTTCTCCACGTCCTGCTGGGTGTAGTTGCGCTTGATGCCCTCGAAACGCTGCGCGTGGAGCTTGGCGTGAGGGGAAGCATCGGCGGTCGTCGGCGTGGCGTCGTACATCGTGGGCTCCTCGCTACGGTAAAAGTGGTGGGTTGTTGCCGCGAAGGTGAGAAGGGTTCAGCGTTGGGCTTCCAAGGCGTCGTAGGCCGGCAGGGTGAGGAAGTCCTCGAAGGTGCCGGCGGTGGAGAGCTGCTCGAAGAGCACGCGCGCGCGCTCCAGGTGGGCCGCGCCGTAGCGCTCCTTCGCGCCTTCCTTGTCCAGGCGGGCCATCTCCTCGCCCAGCGCGTCGCGGAAGAGGGCGGGCGTCACCTCGCGGCCGTCCTCCAGCGAGGCGCGGTGGTGAATCCACTGCCACACCTGGGCGCGTGAGATTTCGGCGGTGGCCGCGTCCTCCATCAGGTTGTAGAGCGGCACGCAGCCCAGGCCGCCCAGCCACGCGGCGGTGTACTGGATGCCCACGCGGATGTTGTGGCGCAGGCCTTCCTCGGTGCGCGTGCCAGACGGCACCTTGAGCAGCTCCGCCTCGCCAATCTTCACGTCGTCGCGCTTGTTGGAGAGCTGGTTGGGCCCCTTCATGTGCGAGTCGAAGATGTCGCGCGCGATTTCCACGAGGCCGGGGTGGGCCACCCACGTCCCGTCGTGGCCGTTCTTCACCTCGCGCAGCTTGTCCGCGCGGACCTTGTCCATGACGGCCTCGTTGGCCGCCGCGTCCCCCTTGATGGGGATGAAGGCCGCCATGCCGCCCATGGCGTGCACGTCGCGGCGGTGGCAGGTCTGGATGAGCAGCTGCGAGTAGGCGTTGAGGAACGCCTTGTCCATCGTCACCTGGCCGCGGTCAGGCAACACGACGTGGGTGTCCGACTGGAGCGTCTTGATGAAGCTGAAGATGTAGTCCCAGCGGCCGCAGTTGAGGCCGGCCGAGTGCTCGCGCAGCTCGTAGAGGATTTCGTCCATCTCGAACGCGGCGGGCAGCGTCTCGATGAGGACGGTGGCCTTGATGGTGCCGCGCGGGATGCCCAGCTCCGACTGGGCCAGGTGGAACACGTCGTTCCACAGCCGGGCCTCCAGGTGGCTCTGCAGCTTCGGCAGGTAGAAGTAGGGGCCGGTGCCGCGCGCCAGCTGCTCCCGGGCGTTGTGAAAGAAGAAGAGCCCGAAGTCGAGCAGCGAGCCGGAGACGGGCTTGCCGTCGACTTCGAGGTGCCGCTCCGGCAGGTGCCAGCCGCGGGGGCGCACGAAGAGCACGGCGCGCTTCGGGTTGAGGGCGTAGTGCTTCCCGTTCTCCGCGGTGAAGGAGATGGTGCCGCGCACGGCGTCGCGCAGGTTGACCTGCCCGCGCACCACGTTGTCCCAGGTGGGGCTGTTGGCGTCCTCGAAGTCCGCCATGAAGACGTTCGCCCCGGAGTTCAGCGCGTTGATGACCATCTTCCGGTCCACCGGGCCGGTGATTTCGACGCGGCGGTCCTTCAGGTCGGCGGGCAGGGGCGCCACCGTCCAGTCTCCCTCTCGGATGGCCTTCGTCTCCGGCAGGAAGTGGGGCCGCGCTCCCTTGCTCCAGGCCGCCTGCACGGCCTTGCGGCGCTCCAGCAGGGCCAGCCGGCGCTCACCGAAGGTGCGGACCAGCTTCGCCACGAAGTCCAGGGCCTCGGGCGTGAGGACCTCGGCGTAGTCGGGGTGCCAGGGCCCCTTCACCACCACGCCCGGTCCGAACGCCGGGGGTTTCACAGCGGGGGCTTGGTCCGACATCTGGGCTCCTTTGGCTAGGCGCGTTGTAAATTTGCTGTGACGGCTCGGAAAATGAGTCCTGAGAGTGCAGAAAGGAAGTGCGGCGTGAATCTTTGCCTGCTTGCCTGTAACTGTGTCAACAGCCGACTTGTTAAATCTGTAAATCAACAAATCGCCCCCCAGGGGCGGATGCAATGGGGAGCACCAGGGCGCGTAGGTAGGAATGGGGGCCACGGACGCCAAGTGGGAGCCGCCCCGGAAGGGAGAGGTGATGGACGCCAAGAGACGCTGCGCCACCTGCACGGAGGAAGTGAGCCTGGAGGTCCGGAGGTGCCCGCGCTGCGGCGCGCGCACGGAGCCGATGCACCGGGGCGTGGACGGGCGGCTGCTGACGGGGGTGTGCGCGGCGCTGGGGCGGGAGCTGGGCGTGGACGCGGCGCTGGTGCGCGTGGGCTTCGTGGTGGCGCTGGCGGTGTCCGGGGGCACCGCGCTGATGGTGTACCTGCTGTTGTGGGCCTTCACGCCGCCATCGGCGACGGGCACCGCGCCCCTGCGGCGCACGTACAACTGGCTGGCCGGCCTGGGCAACTCGGAGCGCACGCCGCGCGTCGAGCGCCGGGTGTAGTGCTCAGCGTCCAACGATGAAAAACACGCCGGAGCCCTGCCTGAAGGCTCCGGCCTGTTATTCGAAGGGGCCACCTTTCTTTCCAAGGAGCCCCGCGCGTGAGCACGAAGAACGTCCGCACCGAGAGAGACACCTTCGGCCCCATCGACGTCCCCGCCGACCGGCTGTGGGGCGCCCAGACGCAGCGCAGCCTCCAGAACTTCGCCATCTCCACGGAGCGCATGCCGCTGGCCCTCATCCGCGCCCTGGTGCTGGTGAAGAAGGCCGCCGCGAAGGTGAATGTGGAGAACGGCTCGCTGGCGAAGGAGAAGGGCGAGGCCATCCTCCGCGCCGCGGACGAAGTCCTGGCCGGCCAGCACGACGCGGAGTTCCCCCTGAGCGTCTGGCAGACGGGCAGCGGGACGCAGACGAACATGAACACGAACGAGGTGCTGGCCAACCGCGCCTCGGAGCTGCTGGGCGGCGAGCGCGGCGAGGGCCGTAAGGTCCACCCCAACGACGACGTCAACAAGGGGCAGAGCTCCAATGACGTCTTCCCCACCGCGATGAGCGTGGCCGCCGTGGCCGCCCTCAGCGAGCACGTGCTGCCGGAGCTGAAGGCGCTGCGCGACGTGCTCGCGCAGAAGGCCCGCGCCTTCCATGGCGTGGTGAAGGTGGGCCGCACCCACCTGCAGGACGCCACGCCCCTGACGCTGGGACAGGAGCTGGGCGGCTTCGTGGCGCAGCTGGACCACGCGAAGGGGCACCTGGAGCGCACCCTGCCGCACCTGCTGGAGCTGGCCCTGGGCGGCACGGCGGTGGGCACCGGCCTCAACGCGCCCAAGGGCTACGCCGAGCGCGTGGCGAAGGAGCTGGCGCAGCTCACCGGCCACCCCTTCGTCACCGCGCCGAACAAGTTCGAGGCGCTGGCCGCCAATGACGCGCTGGTGCAGGCGCACGGGGCGCTCAAGGGGCTGGCGGCGGTGCTCTTCAAGGTGGCCAACGACGTGCGCTGGCTGTCGTCGGGGCCGCGCTCCGGGCTGGCGGAGCTCATCATCCCGGAGAACGAGCCGGGCAGCTCCATCATGCCGGGCAAGGTGAACCCCACCCAGAGCGAGGCGCTCACCATGCTGTGCGCCCAGGTGATGGGCAACGACGTCGCCGTCACCGTGGGCGGCGCGTCCGGCAACTTCCAGCTCAACGTCTTCAAGCCGCTCATCGCCCACAACCTGCTCCAGAGCTGCCGGTTGCTGGCGGACGGCATGCGCAGCTTCCGCCTTCACTGCGCGGTGGGCATCGAGCCCAACCGGCCCCGCATCCAGGAGAACCTGGAGCGCAGCCTGATGCTCGTCACGGCGCTCAACCCCCACATCGGCTATGACAACGCGGCGAAAATCGCGAAGACGGCCCACCGGGACGGCACGACGCTCAAGGAGACGGCCGTGGCGCTGGGGTTCGTCACGCCCGAGCAGTTCGATGCGTGGGTCCGCCCGGAGGACATGACGGGCCACGAGGGGTAGGCCCCCAGGGAGGCGGGGGCCCCGGCGTCGAAGCGTGGGGCAGCGCACGCTCCGGGAAGAAGGGACGGGCGCGGCGGCGGAAGGGCGATTAGGGTAGGGGCGTCATGAACGTCCCCTTCGTCATCGAGACCACGCACCGCGGCGAGCGGGCGTACGACCTGTACAGCCGGCTCCTCAAGGACCGCATCATCATGCTGGGCACGCCTGTCAACGACGACGTGGCCAACATCATCGTCGCCCAGCTCCTCTTCCTGGAGTCGGAGGACCCGGACAAGGGCATCAACCTCTACATCAACTCGCCGGGTGGCTCCGTGACGGCGGGCCTGGCCATCTACGACACCATGCAGTACGTGAAGTGTCCGGTGTCCACCATCTGCGTGGGACAGGCGGCCTCCATGGGCGCGCTGCTGCTGCTGGCCGGGGCGAAGGGCAAGCGCTACGCCCTGCCCAACAGCCGCATCATGATTCACCAGCCGCTGGGCGGCGCGCAGGGCCAGGCCACGGACATCGACATCCAGGCCAAGGAAATCCTCCGCCTGCGCAGCTACATCAACGGCCTCATCGTGAAGCACACGGGGCACACCGTGGAGCGCATCGAGAAGGACACCGAGCGCGACTACTTCATGAGCGCCGAGGACGCGCGGCAGTACGGCCTCATCGACGAGGTGGTGGAGAAGCAGCGCGCCATCGCCCCGACGCCCGCTCCGGCGAAGTAGGGCCCTCTCCGCCCCGGACGTTTGCCGGGGTGGGGTGCGCTCCCGGCGGGGTGCCACTCAGGCGCCGCGCCGGACGCACGTCCCGCACTGGACGTTTCCGGCTTCCCTGCCTGCAGGTGGCACGCGGCGTGCTCACCATGGGCATATGACGCCGATCCGATTTCGCATCGTCCCGCGGTTCCTCTTGCCCGGCGCCATCCTGGCCTCCATGGCCTGCGCGACGGGGCCCACCGGCCGTCCCCCCGTGCCGCCCAGCTCGGCCGCCGTGCAGACGGAGCTGGGCGCCCGGGACGTGGTCCAGGCCGGTGAGGAATACGCCCGCAACAACGCGGTCGTCCTCGCCGAGGCCAGTGAGGCCGTGGAGATACGCCCCAACTACTGGCGCATCCGCTTCGGCCTCGCGGACCAGCCCGGCCGCTTCCTGGAGGTCGAGTTCGACGAGCTGACGCGCCAGGTGACGAACGCGCGCGAGCTGGACGTCATCCCGGAGAACCCGGGTGACGCCGCCCTGGGTGGCAGTGGCCCTGTGCCGGCGGCCGGTCAGCCCCGGGGCCCCATTCCCTGAGCGGGAGGAGCGCCCCTCGCCACGGGCGGCGGCCCGCCTGGGCGCCGGCGTTCCCTTGGAGGCGCCTGGCGCAACACGGCTGGCGCGTCACGGTGCCGGCGCGTGGGTGTCCTCGCAGAACAGCAGCGCCGCCTGCGTGCCGGCGCGCCCCACGAGCACCGCCACCTGTCCATAGGCGCGGCCGAAGCGCGCGGCCTCCCCGCGGGGCAGGCCCGGGATGAAGAGGCTCTGCTCGCACCAGCTCCCGTCATCCGCCTGGCCCAGCGCGGGCGCCACCACCCAGCCCCCCGCGACGAGCTGCGCCTCCAGCCGCTCCTGCGCGCGGCGGTTCTCCTCGGCGCCACGCCGCTGGGAGCCGGGGTTCCACGCCGTCAGGAAGGCCCACTCCCGGTGGCCGCGCGCCGCAAGGGTTGCGTCCAGCGCGGGATGCAGGGCGCCCGCCCGCAGGATTTGCTCCACGCCACCGGTGCAGGCGTGGGGCCGGATGACATAGCGCGTCGCCGCGTAGGCCTTCGTCAGTCGCTCGCGTTCATGGGGGCTCATGCCGCTCATGATGCGCCGCGCCCCCGCCAGGAAAAATCGGGTTTCGGACGATTCAGTGTGAATGTCCGATTCCGTTCGTCGTCCATGCCCCGCCACGTTCCGGAACGGAATGAGAGGCTTTGGAGGGGAACATGTTTCGTCGCTCTGTTGCTGCTGTATCTGCATTGATAGGTGTGCTTGGGACGGGCTGCGCGTCGGTGAGTCACGTCCAGACGGCGGACACGCTGGGGGAGGGCCGCTTCCAGGTTGGCATCGAGCCGGGTGTCATGGGCGCGGCCGTCCTTGGGGATGACGAAGGTGTTTCGGCGGCGGGGTACGTGCCCCACTTCGACCTGGCGATTCGGTATGGCGTGTCGGAGCGCGTGGACCTGGGCGTCCGGCTGGGTTCCTCCCTGGCGGAGCTGCAGAGCAAGTTCCTGTTGACCCAGCCCAATGACCCGGTCAAGGCCATCTCCCTGGCGCCGTCCATCTCCGGCGCGTCCATTGGCACGGGGACGGGCGACGACGGCGAGTCGGCCTCGACGAGCTACCTGAACGTCGCCGTCCCGCTGCTGGTGGGCTTCAAGACGAAGGGCGGCTCGGAGCTGGTGCTGGGGCCTCGCGCCATCTGGACGCGCGTCGCCGGGTCCGCGGGCGATGACGGCGCCGCCATCAACATCATCAGCGTCGGCGCCTCGGTGGGCTACGCGTTGCGGGTGACGGAGGGTTTCCGGCTGATGCCCGAAGTGGGCCTCTCCTTCCCCATCGTGGGTGAGGTGAACAGCACCGGCACCGACTCGGAGGCCATCGCGGGCTTCAACGGCGGCTTCGCGCAGTTCAAGCTGGGCTTCCTGTTCGGCGCGGGCCGCCCGGTCCGGCGCGGTCCCGACATCCTCCCCCCGGGCGCCATGGAGGAGACGGACCACCGCGACGACAGCTACCGCGCGTCCGAGCGTGCCGGCGAGGACATGGACCACTGAGCGGCACGCCCTGCTCCGGCCGTCCCATGCCGGAGCAGGGCTCATCAGGGCGTGGTCCGCACCCCGCCCGTCACGCGCTTCACCGTGCGGCCCGCGGGCAGCGTGTCCCCGGGCTGGACGCCGTTGATGAGGGCCAGCTCCTCCAGGGGGATGGTGGACGGATTCTGCTCGTTGAACTGCTGCAGCGTCATGGGTGACGCCACCTTCGCCAGCTCGATTTTCGCGGGCTGGACGGCCAGCGCCGACGCATCCGTCAGCTCGCTGAAGCTGGAGAAGGTCGCGCGGAAGGCGTCCTCGTAGGCGGGGAGCTGCTGCGCGCCGGTGTAGCCCAGGAGCTGGAGCGTGGTGCCGCCCTGGGACACGAAGGCGGTGACGCCGGCGATGACGCCCTGCTCCGTCTGCGCCTGGAAGAACGCGGCGCCCTGGGGGAAGCCCGTGGGCGCGGCGCTCGTGGGCTGGATGCCCTCCTGCGCGAGGAAGCGCTGCATGGCCTCCCGCGGGGCGATGTTGCCGGTGGGCACCAGCCCGACGATGGCGTCCTCCTGGGGGCTGATGCCCGCCACCTGCTGCGGCTGGTTCGCCGTCTTCCACCCCTGGGGGAAGGTGAGCTGGAAGCGCAGGCCCGGGTGCATGAAGACGTTGCCCCGGAAGAAGCCCTGCCGCGGGTCGTTGCCGTAGGGCATGCCCTGGAGCATGGCGAGGTACGCCTCCCGGCCATCCTTGAGCTGGCTGAAGTCCACGTTGGCCTTCGCGGCGCGCGCCTGCGCCGTCTTCACGCGGTCGCCCGGGTCGGGGTGGGTGGACAGCCACGCGGGGAGGCTCTGCCCGCCCGCGGCCTTGCCCACGCGGTCCAGGGTGGCGAAGACGTCGGCCGCCTGGCGCACGTCGTAGCCGCCGTCCAGCATGTACTTGAAGCCCAGCTCGTCCGCCTGACGCTCGTCGTCACGGCCGTACTTGAGGAACAGCAGCTGGAGACCGGCGGCGGCCAGGCCCCCGAAGCGGGCCACGTCCTCGCTGAGCACGCTGCCCAGCAGCAGGCCGGCCTGGGCGAGCTGCGCCTGGGACAGCTGCTCCACGGAGTGCCGCGCGGTGATGTGGGCGATTTCGTGCCCCAGCACGGAGGCCAGCTCCGCCTCGGAGTTGAGCGCGGTGAGCAGGCCCCGCGTCACGAACACGGGCCCGCCGGGGAGGGCGAAGGCGTTCACCACCGGGTCATCCACGGCCTGGATGGTCCAGGGCAGCTCCGGCCGCTCGGAGGCCTTCGCCATGGGCAGGCCCACCCGGGCGACATACTCCTGCACCTTGGGTTCCTGGATGAGGCCAATGGAGCCGCGCACCTCCTCCGCGCTCTGCTTGCCCAGGGCAATCTCGTCATCCTGGGAGACGAGCGACAGCATGCGCTTGCCGGTGGCGGGGTTGCGCACGCAGGTGGTCAGCGAGAGCAGGGCCAGCAGCGGCAGCAGCCGGAGTCGTGAAGTCATGGGGCCTTCCTGGTAGGGGTGGATGCGCAGATAGGTCAGCGGCGGCCATGCGACCACGGTGGGCGTGGGCGAGCCGTCACTGCTGGACAGTCGGGCGCGCGCACCGGGCCCGCTTCCGTTAGCTTCTCTTCGCGAGGAGGCGTTCGAATGGATTCGGAGTCGCTCGAAGCACGGATGGCGCGGCTGGAGCGCAGTTGCCGGCGGTGGCAGGGGCTGACGTTCGCCGCGCTCGCGCTGGCGGGGCTGGGGCTGGGCGCGGCGGCGCTCCGGGGCGAAGACGTGTCCTCCGGGACGCTGGTGGCCTCCCGGCTGGTGCTGACGGACGCGCGCGGCCAGACGCGGGCCACGCTGGACACCGACGCGCAGGGCAACGCGGGCCTGGTGCTGCGCGACGGAGAGGGCCGGCCCCGGGCGCTGCTGGGGGTGGGCGAGGACGGGTCGCCCCGGCTGCGCTTCTCCACCGCGGAGGGCCAGTCCCTGGCGGAGCTGATGGTGTACTCCGACGAGGCGCCGCGTCTGACGCTGTCCAAGCCCGGCGGCGGGGAGCTGTTCGCGGTGGGCCTCCAGGTGGATGGCTCGTCGCGGCTGGAGCTGTCGGACGCGGACGGACGGCCCCGGGCCATCCTGGGCGCGGACGAGCATGGCGCTCCCGGCCTGGTGCTGAGGGACCGCAAGGGGCTGCCGCGCGTGGCGCTCCGGGTGTCTCCGTCGGATGGCGCCAGCCTGGTGGTGGAGGGCCAGGACGGCGCGGTGTTCCGCGCGCCGGGCGGCTAGCGGGCGGCTACAGCGTGGGTGGCACCACCTTGTAGCCACGCTGGAGCAGCGGTGACAGGCGGTCGGAGATGTCCCAGGACTCCACCACCTTGCCGTCGCGCAGGCGGTACAGGGAGTGTCCTTGCAGCAGGAGGGCCTGGGGCTCACCGGCCGCGTCCACCTGCTGGGGGTCCGGCCCGGTGGCCTTCCAGTGCACCAGCACCAGGTCGCCGTCCGCTATCAGGTGGAGGATGTCGAACCTCAGCTCGGGGAAGGTCTGGAAGCTGGCCTCCGCCTGCTGGCGGATGAAGGCGGGGCCCACCGCGTTGAGGGGCGCGCCCTGGGAGCGGTCCACGAAGTCCTCGGCGATGAACTCCGGGATGCGGTCCAGCTTGCGCAGGTTGTAGAGCTCCTCGGTGAGCTGCCGCACCCGCTGCTTGTTCTGGGCCTCCAGGGCGGCCGCGCGCTCCACGGGGGACAGCGTGGCGCAGCCCGACAGCCACCCGAGTGCGAACAATAGAATCGTCGTGTGTCGTGTCATGGCCCCATGAGGCTGCGCATGGGGCAGGCAGGCGGGCAGTGCCGCCCGCCGCAAACGTTCACCTCATGGCGACAGGTGGCCCAGGCCGATGGGGGCGGCGAGGCAGGTGTCCGGTACTCCAAACGCGTTCACCAGCGCCACCGCATCTGGGCGCAGCTCGGCGCACAGGTGCGTCACCTCCTTGCGGATGGCCTTCGCCTTGGCGGCCTCGAACCACCCGTGCTCCTGGAACCAGCCGCTGGCGGCCTCCAGGCAGGACAGGCCGTAGAGGTCGCACAGGCGCACCAGCACCGTCTTCAGGCCGGGGTCCTTCACGTCGGCCACGCCCTTGAGGAACTGCTCCAGCACCAGCCGCTCCACGTGGGCGTGCGCCAGCTCCAGCAGGTGGACCTGGACCTGGTTGAAGGCCGCGAAGGCCTCCACGCCCGCGCTCAGGCGCTTGCGGAGGCGCTTGGACACGGTGGCCAGCAGCTCCTCTTCACGGAAGCGCAGCGCGCGCAGGTGGTAGTCGTTGTCGCGCAGATGTTCGCTGTCGGTGCGCCGCGCGGCGAAGGGGTTGCGGTCCACCACGCTGGTGGCCCGGTCCGCCAGCAGCTTCAGCACGGCGAAGACGCGGTCGTCCTCGAAGCGCTGCTTGTAGCCGGTGAGCAGGCCCTTGGCGACCAGCTGCATCAGCACCGTGTTGTCGCCCTCGAAGGTGGTGAACACGTCCGTGTCCGCCTTCAGCGCGGCCAGCCGGTTGGCTTCCAGGTAGCCCTGGCCGCCGCACGCCTCGCGCGCCTCCTGGAGGACGGCGGTGGTGTGCCAGGTGCTGTAGGCCTTGAGGCCGGCCGCCAGGGACTCCACCTCGCGCGCGTCCTCCTCGGTGCGCTTCACGTAGCGCTCGACGAGGTATTCGAGCGCGAAGTCCACCGCGTACGTCTTGGCCAGGGGCTTGAGCAGGCGCCGCTGGTGGGCCTGGTGGTCCAGCAGGCGGAACTCCTTGTCGCCCGCGGGGCCGAACTGGCGCCGCAAGTCGCCGTAGCGCACGGCGATGGTGAGCCCGCTCTTGGCCGCGCTCAGCGCCGCGGCGGCCACGCTCACCCGGCCCGCCACCAGCGTGCCCAGCATGGTGAAGAAGCGCTTGGAGTCGCCGGTGATGGCGCTGGTGTATTCGCCCCGCGCGTTCACCTGGCCGAAGCGGTCCAGCAGGTTCTCCCGCGGGACGCGGACGTGCTCGAACCAGATGCGGCCGTTGTCCACGCCGTTGAGGCCCATCTTCTCGCCGCAGTCCTCGATGCGAACGCCGGGCAGCACCTTGCCGGCCGGGTCGCGCAGCGGCACCAGCAGCGCGTGGACGCCCAGCGCCCGGCCACCGACCTCCAGCTGCGCGAACACGGTGGCGATGCGCCCGTGCCGCGCGGCGTTGCCAATCCACTCCTTGCGCGCCGAATCCGTCGGCGTGTGCACCACGAACTCGCCGGCCTCCGCGTCGTAGCGGGCCACCGTCTCCACGTCCCGGACGTTGGAGCCGTGGCCCAGTTCGCTCATGGCGAAGCAGCCGGGCAGCTCCAGCGAGGCCACCTGGGGCAGGTACTTCCGGTGGTGCTGCTCGGTGCCGAGGAAGAGGATGCTGGCGCCGAAGAGCCCGAAGTGGACGCCGGCCTTGATGACGAGGCTCAGGTCGAAATAGGCCAGCGTCTCGAAGGCGGTGACGAAGGCGCCCAGGTCCGCGCTCGCCTCATTGCCGGCGGGGAAGGCGATGCGGCCCAGGCCCTGGTCGGCCATGGCCTTGAGCCAGGCGAGCACCTGGTCGCGGTACTTCGTCGTATCGCGGGTGTCCGTGTATCGAAACGCCGGGTCCGCCAGCCACTGGCGCACCTGGGCACGCGTCTCCGGGTACGTCCGGTCCAGCACCGCGCGCAGGGCCTCCGGGTCGAAGGAGGTGGGCGTGCCCTGATGGGCGCGGCTGGGCGATGCGGCGGGGACGAGCGAGCGGACGGCCTCGCTGCCGGAGACGCCCAGGGACGCCTCCAACTGCGCCAGCGCGCGCGTCAGCTCCGGCATGGGGGCGGGGAGGCCCTCATCGCCGTTGCCCACCTGGGCGAGCCGCGCGCCCAGCTCGGCGAGGTTGTTGTGTTCGCTGTGGGACAGGCGCTCCGCGGTGCGGCGGATGTGCTCGCGCACCTGGGCCAGTTCGCCGGGGCTGGGCGGCACCAGCGGGTCCAGCCAGCCCGCCAGCACGGTGTTGGCGCGCAGGTCGAGCCAGGGCTGCTCGCGGGCGGCGGAGCCCATGGCGCGAAGCTCCTCCGGCGTGAGCTCCCCGTCCGTCCAGGCCACGTACAGCATGGGCACGAGCGGCGCGAGGCGAGGAAGGGACAGCAGCTCGTGGGCTGTCGGACGGGTGTCATCCACCATGGGCGGCGCTCCTGGATGCGAGAGGACGGGCGCAGTGTGTCCAGCATGGCGCCGCGCGGCAACGGGAAGCGTGCGCCGGGCCCGGGGCAGGCGAGCAGGCGAGGCATTCCGAGCGGAGGGGGGCATCCCTAGCTTGCCCGTATGGATGAAATGCAGGAGCTGGAGGCGCTGATTCCCAAGCCTGGGGCGCTGGGCTTCTCTGACGGCGCGGAGCGTGAGCGCCATGAGATGACGGGCCCCTTCACGCTGCCACCCGGGCCGGAGGCGTTCTCGTTCGCGCTGTACCAGTCCACGGGCGTGGGGCTGATTCCCGGGCACTCGCTGGAGTTGCTGGAGAACAGCGCCGTCTTCGAGCGCATGCTGGAGGACATCCGCGCCGCCCGGAGCAGCGTGCACGTCCTGGTGTACATCTGGCGGCCCTGTGAGCTGTCGGACCGCATCGTGGAGGCGCTGGTGGAGCGCGCCCGGGCGGGCGTGGCGTGCCGCGTGGTGGTGGACCCGGTGGGCAGCGAGGAGATTCGCGGCGACCGGGACTTCGACCAGAAGGTGGAGAAGGTGCTCACGGAGGCCGGGGTGGAGGTCCACTACTACCGGCTCCTGGCGGGCAAGGTGCTGGGGCGTCTGCTGGGGCGCAGTCACCAGAAGCTCGTCATCGTCGACGGGCGCATTGGCTATACGGGCGGCTTCGGCATCTGGAAGGTGTGGGAAGGCGACGGCCTGAAGCCGGATGAGTGGCGCGACACGCACGTCCGCGTCGAGGGGCCCGAGGTGCGCCGCATGCAGTTGTCGTTCTCCCGGCACTGGCAGGAGTCGGGCGGCGGGTTGATTGCGCCCAGCGCCTTTCCGGAAGCGGAGCCCGCGGGCCCCTGCGCCGCGGGCTTCATCGACAGCGCGGGCAAGCTGGGCCTCACCGACGCGGAGCGCATGATTCGCATCGTGATTGGCGCGGCGCGTGAGCGCATCTGGATTGCCAACGCGTACTTCTCACCGCCCAACGCGATCCTGGAGCAGTTGGAGGAGAAGTGCCGTCAGGGCGTGGAGATTCGCGTCCTGGGGCCGGGGCCCAACCATGACGTGCCCATCATGAGGGCGTCCCAGCGGTCGACGTATGAGCGGCTGCTGGCCGCGGGCGTGCGCATCTGGGAGTACCAGCCGTCGATGATGCACTCGAAGACGCTGCTCGTGGACGACTGGCTCGCCGTGGTGGGCTCCACCAACATGGACTCGCTGTCGCTCAACAAGCTGAAGGAGGGCTCGCTCGTCATCCACGACGCGTCCTTCGTCCGCAAGCTGGCGCGGTGCTGGGCCAGGGACCTGCGGCACTCGAAGGAAGTCACGCTGGAGAATGGGGGCCGCACCAACCCCTGGCGGCGGCTGGCCCGCCGGGCGACGCAGTTGGTGGGGCAGGACCGGTAGCGTCAGCGCGCGTCCGTCTTCGTCAGTCGAGCGGCTTTGACAAGTCCCGGGCGTACCAATGGTCGCAGCCGAAGTGGCCCGTGCGGCCCAGGGGCGCGCACAGCGGCTCGAAGCCCATGCGGCGGTAGAGCTTCTGGGCCTGCTGCATTCCCGCCAGCGTCTCCAGGTAGCAGCGCTGGAAGCCCGCTTCCCGCGCGAACTCCAGGCAGCGCCGGAGCAGGCGCTCGCCCTGGCCGAGGCCCCGGGCCTCGGGGAGGAAGTACATCTTCCGCAGCTCGCAGACGCCCCTGTCTCCGCCCTCCAGCGGGGCGACTCCACCGCCGCCGATGACGCGCCCCGCCCGCTCCACGACGAAGTAGGCGTGCCGGGGCCGCGCGTAGGCGGCGGTCATCGCGGACACCTCGGGGTCGTGGATGGCGAAGCCAGGGCCGTCCGCGCCGAACTCCGGCATCACTGTCCGGATGACGCCGGCCACCGCCGCGTCATCCCGCGCTTCAATGCGTCGCAGCGTCAGTTCTTCCGTGCTCATGCGCGCGACGGTTCCACAGCCGGGGCCGGAGGGCCAGCGGCGGGTGCGTTGAGGCTCACGCACGGGTTGTGCAGCCGGATGCACAGGTGTCGCGGGCGTGAGGCACCGTGCACGTGTACGCGTCCCCTTGCCTGGAGGCTGTGCCTGTACGCGACGGCCTCTTGAATGGCATGTTCGTTGTATCGAGGGGGATGCATGTACTGCGCTGACTGCCGCGAAGAGCGGCGTGGCAAGGACTTCTGGTGTGCGCTGTGTGGCGCTCGGATGACGGAGCGCTCGCGTGAGGTCATCGAAGCGGAGCTCACGCACGTTCAATTCCTGCTCGATGAGCTGACGCGGTGGGGGGCCTCCGAGGTTCCTCCCAACGTCCGGCGCTTCATCTCGGAGCGGTATGAGCGGCAGGCGCGCATCCTCCTCGCGGTTTTGACGGAGGTGCCTCCGGCGGGCTCCGCGGAGGCGGCGTCCGTGCAGCCTGCGGCCGAGGTGCCTCCAATCGTGGAGGCACCGGGACTCGCCGAGGAGCCGCGCCGGGCCGAGGCGCCTGCGTCGTCGGAGCAGGAGGACGTGGCGGCGCCGTCGCACCCGCCCGCGCCGGAGGTCGATGCCGGGGTGGACGCGGCGCCCGAGGCCGTGCAGCCGGAGGCCCCGCTTCACGAGGCCCCGCCTGTCTGGATGCCGCTGCCCGCGAATCCGGCGGAGCCCTACGCGGAGCCTCCGCCAGCGCGGAGCCTCACCGCGCGCCTCGTCGAGGAGACCTCCACCTGGAATCGCGTGTGGAGGCCGTTCCTCTACGAAAGCATCATGTGGTTCATCGGGGCCTTCCTCATCCTCTCCAGCGCCCTCTACCTCGTGTTCGAGAGCTGGGCGGGGATGTCGTCCGACGGCCGCTCGCTGACGGTGTTCGGGCTGACGGCGGGTTACTCCGCGGGCTTCACCATCTGGGGCGCGTACCTCGCCAGGCGCGAGGCGTTGCGCAAGCCGGGGAACATCCTGGGGCTCATCGGCTCGGCCGTGGCTCCGCTCGCGGGCATCGCGCTGGGGCCCATGGGCCTGGGGGACGTCTTCCAACTGGGAGGCGTTGGCACCGGGTTGCTCATCCCCGCGCTGCTGGTGTGGGCGGGCGTGGCGGCCTTCCTGGCGCGCAAGCCGCTGGAGGCCTTTGATTCCACGTCCCGTCCCTTCATCCAACTGGCGCTCGTGGCCAGCACCTTGATGATGGGGTTGGCGCCGCTCGCAGTGGGGCTGGGCGGCCTGGCGCTGTGGCTCAACGTCCTGCCGTGCGCGCTCTTCTTCCTCTTGTCCTCGCGTCCGTCACCCGTGCCGCGAGAGAGCACCGCGCTCGCTTTCGTCGTCGCCGCGCCGCTGTACCTGCTGCTCCTCTATTTCACGCGCCTGCATGTCGCGCTGGCGGACGCGGACCTGGCGGTCTCCGTGGGCACCTATGCCCCGTTCGGCGCCTTTCTCCTGGCCACCGCGTTGCGCTTCCGCACCCTGGATGCCGAGCGGGGCGCGGATTCGCTGTCCATGGGCGCGGTGTCACTCCAGGCCACCTGCCTCATCGCCGCGGCGATGGCTCCGGCGCCAACGTTCTTCGTCACGGCGGCGGTCATCTCGTGGACGTTGCTGTCGCTGTCACGCGGCGGCGTCGCCCGCATCCGGTGGGTCTACGCGGCCTACGCGAGCACGTACTTCGCCTATGCCTCCTTCTCCCAGCTCATCCCCGGGCCGGTGCGTCGCCTCATCGATACGGTGAAGGCCTGGCTCGGCTACGTCACCGAGCCGCTGCCTCTTCAGTTCGGAGCGCTGTCCGCGCTGCCCTTCATCTGCGCGGGCGCGCTGTTCGCCGTCTCTCGGCTGTGGCGAGGCCAGCGCACGGGCAACGCGCGGGACCTCGCGCTGGCGGAGGTGCTGCTGCGCGCCACCGCGGTGGCCAGCCCGCTCTTCGTCTTCCTGGGCCTGACGGGGCCAGACGCCCGGCCCTCCTTCTGGAGCGCGCTGGCGCTGGCGGTGCTGTGTCTCGTCCTGGGCCTGCTGGTGGAGCGTTTCTTCCTGACGGTGGTGGGGGCGGGGCTGTCGCTGTTCCTGCCCTTCCAGGCCTACGCCGTCCTGGGCGCGTCCGCGGGCGCGGTCGCGTCGGGGGCGCTGGCCCTGGTGCTCGCCGCGGTGAGCATGCTGTGCACCGCGCGCACGCGCGTGCTGCTGGGCGCCGTCGTGGGCGTGGTGGCCATGGCGGGGTTTCTCATGGGCCTGGTGGCCGGTGACGGCTTCACGGCCGTGACGGGCATGGCCCTGTGTGGCGCCGCCGCGCTGCTCGTCGCCTGGGTGCTCCAGCGCGCCTCCCTCATGGCGCTGGCGTCCGTGCTGGCGGCGGCCGTGCTCCCGAGGATGGCGGGTGAGTTGTCGTCCGCGGCGGTGGCGCCCGCGCTCGCGGCGGTGGCGCTCGGACTCGCGTTGCTGGGGATGCGGGGGGGGCTGACGCGGTGGCTGGGCCTGCCGGGCGTCTTCTACGCGGTGCTCGCGATTCCCTGGGGCGTGCTGGCCCGGGTGCCGGGGCTGGCCGGCGTCATCCTGGTGTCCGCGGGCGCGGTGGCCGTGGCGTCGCGGACCTTCCCGGTGGTGCGTCCCCTCGCCGTGCTCATGTCGGCCCTGGCGCTGGTGCACGACATCCCGAAGCTCTATTCGCCATGGGGTGGCTGGATGTCGCCGGGCCTGTCCGTGGCGCTGTTCTGCTGCTGGGCGCTGGGGGCTTCCGTCGCCGCGGCGCGGTGGGGCCGAGGCCTCAGCGTGACGGTCGCCGGGCTCATCGCGCTCGTCTTCCCGCTGACGGCCCTGCTGGGCACGCGTTCATCGGAGCACGCGCCCCTCCTGCTGGGAGCGGCGCTCGCGGCGCTGCTCACCGCGCGCGTACTGCCCGCTGGGCTGAGCGTCGCCGTGGCCGCGCTCTATGCGCTCATCGCGACGTTCAGCTTCGGCGCCGTGCCGTTGTTGTGCCTCGCCGGGGTGTTGAGTCTCCTGGCCGTGCTGGAGGAGGTCCCCGCCGTCTTGCGCGTGGGGGCGGGTGGTCACCGCTTCGCCCTGGCGGCGACGGTGGCCGCCGCTGGGGTGCTGGGCGTCGCGGTGGTGAAGTGGGACGACGCGGGGCTGCCGTTGCTGCTCCTGGGCACCTGTGTGCTGCCCCTGCTCTGGACGCGCGCCAACCGGCAGCCGTTCTTCGCGTCGCTCTCCGTCCCATATTCCTTCGTGGGCATCGCGGTGGTGGGCGGCGAGCTGCCCGCGTGGATTCAGGCGCTCCCGCTGCTGAGCCTGGCGCTGGTGCGGGTCGTGGCGCACGTCCCCGCCGCGGCGTCGCTGCTGCTGCGCTCGCGTGAGGAGGCCCCTCGCCAGGCGCTGTCCGCGTGGATGCAGGGCTGGCTCGCCGGGGTGGCGCTGCCCGTGCTCGTCGTCGCGCTCAGGCCGTACCATGTCCCCACGGCGCTCTATGTGCTGTTGGCGTCGCTGGCGCTGATGCCCGGAGCGCGCCCCAGCTTGCGCGTGTGCGGCTCCGCGCTGGTCTTCCTCTTCTTCCCAGCGGCCCGTCCCCTCGTCATTGGCCTGTTGCTCGCGCTGGCCATCGCGGAGACGCATTGGCCCGCTCGCGTCTGGGCGTTCTTCCGGAGCGCGCCGGACAAGGCGCTGCGGCCCTGGGCCGTCGTGTCGGCGCTCATCCTCGCGGCGCTGCCCGTCATTGATTCGCCCATGCCGTCTCAGCTGGCCACGCTGGCGGGGGTGTTGACGCTGGCCGCGTTCCTGCTGTCTCAGCGCTGGCTGCTGGCTCCCGCCACCTGGGCGTTGGCGCTGGCGCCCATGGGCGCGTCCAGCGTGAGTGCGCTGCTCGAGCGAGGATTCGACGCGGGCCTGTCCGTCATCGCCGTGGTGCTGGGCGCGGCTGTGGCGTCCGCCGTGTGCCAGTCCGGGGGCATCCAGCGCGCGCTCACCCAGACCTTCGCGAAGGTGCTGCCGCCGCTGGAGGACACCTGGAGCGAGCCGCTGTGGGTGGGCAGCGCTGGCGCGTTGGGCGTGCTGCTGCTGGAGCGCCTGCTCCTGTTGGGCCCTGGCTCGTTGCCGCTGCTGGTGGCGGTGGGTGCCGCGGTGACGGCATGTGTGTTGATGGTGACGCGGGAGCGGTGGATGGCCAACGTGGCCACCGCGTTGCTGGGGGCCTCGCTCGTCGCCGCCGTGGACCCGCTGTGGGTGCCCGCTGTCGTCAGTGGAACAGGGCTGGCGCTGTGCCTCATCGGGGCGCTCGTGGACGCTCGCGGTGGGCGCGTGGGCGCCTCTCTGCACCATGGCGGCTGGGTGCTGGCGGTGCTGTCGCTCGCGGGCTTGCGCGAGCTGGAGCACGTGGGCACCCCGCTGACGTTCCTCTTCGGCGTGGGCGCGGCGTGGGCCGTGGTGTGGCGGCGCCGCGAGCGTGAGGTGGTGGGGTGGCTGGCCTCGCTCGCCGCCGTGCACGGAGGGCTGCTGTACCTGGGCGCGGTGTACTCCAGCGGCCGGGGCGCGGCGTTCATCCTTCCGTACTTCGGCGCGGCCAGCGCGCTGCTCGCGGCGCTCTCGCTCTTCGTGGCCGGCAAGGCGCGGCGCCGGAGCGTGGGGCACGGCTTCGCAGGGGTGGCGCTGTTCGAGGTGATGGCGGGGCTGGCGCTCGTGGACACGTCGCTAGGCGCGCTCCGCGAGGGCCTGGTGGCGAGCGTGGCGCTGGGCGTGCTGCTCGTCGCCCTGGTCCGCCGCGCGGCCACGGAGAAGGAAGAGGCGTCCGCCTACCTGGCGCAGGCGGTGCTCGCGCTGGGCTATCTCTCCGTCCGCATGCTGGGAATGGGGGCGCACCCAGGCCCCGGCGACAGCCTGGCGGCCCTGGTGGGCGGCGCGCTGTTCACCGGCCTCTACTTCTTCGCGCAGCGCGAGGGCTCCTCCCTGGCGTGTTTCCGACGGCCCGCCTTGTTGGGCGCGTACCTCTTCCCGCTGGCGGGGTTGCTCTCCGCGCCATGGAGCGAGCCCCTTCACGGCGCGGCGCTGATGGTGGGGTATGCCGCGCACTTCGCCGCGCTGGCCACGCACCCGCGGCACCGGGGCCTGGCGTCGCTGACGTCGGTGGTGGCGTTCAACGCGGCGCTGCTGCTGGTGTGGCGGGGGACGGGCGCGGGAGAGGCGCAGTTCTATGTCATCCCCGCGGGGCTCTCCCTGCTCGCGCTGCTGCGCGTGTTCCGCGAGACCATCGAGGAGGAGACCTATGCGCGGCTGCGCGCGCTGGCCGTCACCGCCATCTACGTGGCGGGGGCCTGGAAGCCGCTCATGTTCAATGACGGCGGCTCGATGCTCCTGTGCGTCACGCTCTGCGTGGTGGGCGTGGCGTGTGGCATCGCGCTGCGCATCCGCTCCTACGTGTACCTGGGCACGGCGTTCCTGGTGACGTGCATCGGCGCCAACCTGGTGCGCTTCGGCATGCGGGACCACCGGATTGCCGCGGCCTCGTTGTTCGTTCTGGGACTGATGGTCATTGGTTCCATGGTGATGCTCAGTGCGCACCGCGCGGCGCTGCTCCAGAGGTATGCACGGGTGCGCGCCATGCTCGCGACCTGGGAGGGCTGACACCGGGAGTTCTTGGCGGACGGCCTGGGAGGTGGTCTTGAATGCGGCCTCTCATGTCGCTTCGCCTTCCACTCCTGGCCGTCCTCCCCTTCTACGTCCTCGTGGGGTGTGCCACCGTGACGCCGCGTCCCACGGAGCCCGTCGCCACCCCGGAGGTGGTGACGGTGGCCGCGCCAGGAGGACTCGCGGTGCCGGTGACGACGGTGGAGCTGGGGGCTGGCCCGGCGTCACCCACGCACTGGTTGAGCGCGGGTGTGCTGGAGGCCACGCTGCAAGCAGCCGAGCAGGTGACGGGGCCCGCCAGCACCACGGGCCGGTTCTGGGACGTGGTGCTCACGCCCACGCGGATGGCGCGCTCCATCGTCCAGCGCTCCATTCAGCTCGTGGGCATGCGCAGCCTGCGCCGTGTCAGCCGCGGCGTCCCGGATGACTGCTCCGGCTTCGTGCGTCTGGCGTACCGCTCCGCGGGCATCGACCTGGTGGCGCACGGCTTCCTCGCGGGAGAGAACGCCGTCTCCGCCATCTTCCGCCGCGCGGTGGAGGTCGGCTCCGTCCACCACCAGCCGCCGCGCCCCGGAGACCTCGTCTTCTTCCGTGAGACGTATGACCGCAACCGCGATGGCCGCCGCAACGACGGAATGACACACATTGGCGTGGTGGAGGCCGTGGATGCCCATGGCACCGTCACCTTCATCCACCGGGGCGGCAAGGGCGTGGCGCGAGGCCGGCTGAACCTGTCCTTCCCGTCGAGGCACCAGTTGGAGTTGGGCGGGCCCGTGGTCAACGACTACATCCGTCCCGCGGCGAAGGGCTCGCGAGCCTATCTCGCTGGGGAGCTGTTCGCGGCCTTCGCGTCGCCTGAGGGGCTGTAACTTTCCAGCGCACGGCTCACACCCCGCGTGGCTTTGAAGATGTGCCGCGCTGAGGCGTCATGGGTGGCATGCGACTCGCCCTTGTTCTTGGCTGTCTGATGCTCGCTTCGGGTTGTGTCATGCACACCCGTGCACCTCCGCCGCGTCCCCCGCCTCCTCCGCAGCGTCCGGTGGCGATGACGTACAGGGAAGCGGTGAACCTGGGCTTCAGCCAGTGCCGCTCCCGTGGCTATGAGTGCCGCCTGAAGGACGCGGACCGCAAGGGGCGGGACGTGTGGCGGGTGAAGTTCCACGCCTTCGCTCGCGGGGCGAGGGGCCACCTGCACCTGGACTTCGATGCGTACTCGCGCAGGCTCCTGCGGGCGGACGAGAAGGTGAAGGCCCGCCGGCATGACTGGGACGATGACGATGACCGGCGCGGGCGCGGGCACGGCAAGAAGAAGGGGCACGCCCGGCGGGATGACTGACAGCGAGGACAACGACACGGACTTTCCGTAGCTTGGAGCCTTCCTCGCGCTGGAAAGCGGCTCATGGCAACTCGTCTGGGCGTCACGGTCCTGCTCTTCGCCCTCCTCGCTGCGTGCTCCACCCCGCGCGCCATTCGCCTCGACATGGGGCAGGGCTCGCCCCTGGAGTACAGGCCGTCTTCCTCGAACACGTTCGTGAAGGTGGACGCGGGAGTATTCGAGGAGGCGCTGGTGCTGGAGGTGCCCCTGACGCTCCGTGCTCCCCAGCAAGGCTTGCTGTTGCGCGCCTCCCACTCGGGAAACAGTGCTGACGCCCGCTGGCAGCGTCTGATGCGCAAGAGCTTTGGCGGCCTCTGCGAGCCCGGTCAGCGCAGGGCCCACTGCCTCTCCCTGCTCGACATAGGGCCTGGCCTTGGCGAGTGGGACAAGCTGGGTGTGGCCTTGGGCCTGTCGCTGGAGCCTCTCAAGGAGAGCATCGCCCGGTCGGTGGAGAAGACCCTGGCACCCCAGCTCTTCTACACGGTCATCGCCACGGGGCTCGTCACCTGGGCCGTGCTGGCGGCGAATCCCGAGCCGGTGTTCACCAAGGCGGCGGCCGTCATCTCCGCGGTCCTGCTCATCTACCTGGGATTGGAGACGTTCCTGGAGGTGGTGGACGCGAGCCGGGAGCTGAAGCGGGCCACGGACAGGGCCATGACATGGATTGAGCTGGAGCAGGCCGGCCAGCGCTTCGCCCATCGGGTGGGGCCGGAGGTGGCGCGCGTCTTCGTGCTCGCGGTCACCGTGGTGGTGAGCCATGGCATGGCTGGAGGCGCCGCGTGGCTGGCGTCGCGGCTGTCGATGTTGCCGAGCTTCACCGAGGCAGCGGCGGTCGGGGCTTCACGGGTAGGCATCAGCCTTGCGAGCGTGGGACAGGTGCGTGCGGTAGCCGTTGAAGGAAGCACCGTCGTCATCTCCCTGCCTGCCACAGCGGTCGCCATGACGGCACAGGGCTCCCGAGGAACCGCAGTGGGAGTCAGTCCTGCCGGCTTCAGGTCCTGGGGCTCGTCTTCCGGACTCAAGAGTGCCTTGGGCCCGGCTGGCCAGGGAAAGCAGTGGCACCACATCGTCGAGCAGACCCCAGGCAACGTGGAGCGGTTCGGACCTCATGCCCTGCACAACACCGAGAACGTCATCCGCCTGGGGCAATCGCTACATACCCGCATCAGCGCGCTCTAATCGTCCATTCGCTGGAACATCACCGGTTCGAGGAGTCTGACCGTACGACAATGGTTGAGCACCCAGCCGTACGAGGCCCGGCGCAAGTTTGGTTTCATGGCGATTGAGAAGGTCACGAAGGGGGTCTGGTAATGAAGCTGGAGGATCTCGTCGAGCAGTTCGCCGAGAACGTGGCTGCGCAGACCGATGCCATCTGGCGGGGGGACGCAAAGACAGGGAACAAGCATGCCAAGAGGTACGGCGCCGCGTTCGACAAGCTCCGGACCCATGGAGATGCTGGACGAGATGCACTTGCCGCTCTTTTGAAACACCCGCGACTGGATGTCCGGGTCACAGCCGCGGCCTGCCTGCTCCGCCATTGCACGGTGGAAGCCAAGGCGGTTCTGGAAGAGGCTGCCAAGGGTGAGGGAATGGTCCCCTTCGAGGCGCAGCAAGCCCTGCAACGGTGGGAGGACGGCACCTGGGCCTTGGACCCGGCATGAGCCTGCGCAACCTCCAAGAGGCGAGCATCAATGAACTCGTCCAAGAGTACGAGCAGTCGGCTGTCGCCTACGGGCAGGCGCTGGCCGCTGCGAACCATCGCGCTGCCAATCGCGCCCACGACAGGATTGCAAGTGCCTACCGTGAACTCCGGAGGCGAGCGGCGGCACTCCATCTTCTCCCGCTGTTGAAGAACGAGAACGAGAATGTCCGCTCTTGTGCTGCGGCACACGCGCTTGAGTTCGCACCAGAGCAGGGGGAACCTGTTCTGTTGGAGCTTGCAGCCCGTCCAGGACCCATCCGGACACCCGCCGAGTACGCGCTCAAGGCGTGGCGAGCGGGCACGCTCAAGTTCCCGTGAGACAATGGCTGTTCGTTGCGAAACCGCCGCTTCATCCCACTGGCCCTCGCCTCAAGGGCTGCCGGAGTCAGTTGCTCGTCTTCTTGAGTGACTTGATGGCGTCCGCAGCCGCGTCGTGGCCGCAGTCCTTGCTGCCCAGGAGGCCCTTCTCCTTGGGCAGCGTGGTGACGCGCTCCAGCGCGGGGATGGCATCCGCGTCACCCAGGCCCGCGAGCCGGTTGGCGGCCTGGGTGCGGATGCCGCAGTCCGGGGTGTTCAGCGCCTCGCTGTACGCGCGGACCAGGTCCACCCCGTCCGCCGCCTTGGCGAACTCCAGGTAGCGCAGCGCGCCCCACTGGCGCAGGGAGTACGCCTCCTCGGCCAGGTCCTCGTAGTGGGCGCGCACGCGGTCCTTCGGGAGCCGGGCCAGGGACCGCTCCAGGACCGTGAGCGGCTCCTTGCCGTAGTCCTCCGCCATCCCGTCGAGGATGAGCGGCTCCACGTCCTCAAGCTCCTCCTCCTTCAGGTGGTTGAGCGCGGTCCGCTCGCTGATGTGGTGCCCCTTGGAGTGGTGCGCCGCCACGCGCGCGCGCCGCAGCGAGGGCAGCTCCTTCTCCTCGTCGGTGGCGGTGTCCATCAGCGCCAGGGCTTCGTCGAGCTTCCCATCCTCCAGCAGCGCGAAGGCCCGCGTGCCGGCGTCGCTGCGCTGGCCCAGCCACGCGGCCCCGGCGCCCAGGAGCACCACCGCGCCGGCGACCAGCGCCGCCTCGCGCCGCCGCTGACGCAGCAGCTCCCCCAACCCTGTGGGCAGCTTCACGGCCTGGAGCTTCGCCAGCAGGGGGGCGAGCGCGTTGCCCCGGCTGCCTTGCGAGGCGAAGCGGTCGCCAAAAGGCGGCCCCTCCGCGGCGCGCTGGCAGCGGTAGAGCTGGAGCTGCTCGTCGCGGCCGGGCAGGGCGATGGCGCCGCAGGGCTCGGCGGTGACCTCCGCGCGGTTGCGCGCCAGGTTCACCGCTTCGGTGAAGGTGACCTCGCCCGCGCTGGCGACGTGCTCCACGGCCTCGACGACCTCCATGGGCTCGCCCATCACGGTGTCAGGCGTGGCGAGCACCTCGCCCGCGTGCAGGCAGACGCGCACGTTGAGCCGGTCCACCTCCGGCACCGCCTGGTTGTGGCGCCACAGCCGGTCCTGCATGGCCATGCCGCACAGCACACCCGCGGTGGGGGAGCGGAACACCACCAGCAACGCGTCACCGCGCTTCTGGACCAGCCGCCCGTCGTGCTCCTTCACCAGGGGCATCAGCAGCTTGTCGTGCGTCTCCAGCATCCGCGCGTTCTCTTCGTGCGTCTGCCGGCTGGTGCGCTCGGTGAAGCCCTGGATGTCGGTGAGCATCACCGTGAGGTTCTGCGGCTTCACCGCCAGCGCGCCGCCGCCTGTCACGGCGGCCATGCTGCCGGAGACCTTCATCCCGAAGGCCGCCGTCCCCGTGCGCGGGGCGGACGCCGCCGGCAGGGCGCCCGAGGTCGAGCCGCCGCTGGAGGCCACACCGAACGCGGCGGTGCCGCTGCTCGCCTGCGGCGCCGGAGCGACTCCCGCGAAGGCCGCGGTGCCCGTGGGGCCCGCACCGCTCCCCGTGGCGCTCCCGGTGCCGAACACCGACGTGCCGGAGGAGGGCGTGGCGCCGCTCCCCGGCGGCGGGACGTAGGCGGGGGTGCCCAGGCCGGGCGTGAAGGCGGCGAGGGCCGAGTGCGCCGCGGCCAGCGCGTCCGCCAGCTCGTGCGCGCTCTGGGGACGCTTGCCCGGGTCCTTCTCCAGCAGGCGCATCACCAGCGACAGCAGGCCCACGTAGCGCGACAGCGTGGGGGCCGCGCGGTCCAGCGGCAGCGGCGCGGCGGAGGCGTGCTGCGACAGGAAGTTGCGCGGCAGGGGCCCGTCGAAGGGGAGCCGCCCGGACAGCACGCGGTAGGTCAGCACGCCGAACGAGTACAGGTCGCTGCGCGTGTCCACCTTCGCGCCCACGGCCTGCTCCGGCGACAGGTACTCCGGCGTGCCCAGCACCACGCCAATCTGGCTGACGCTGCTGGCGGCGTCCGGCTCCACGAGCCGGGCGATGCCGAAGTCCAGCAGCCGGGCCTGCTCGCCCCGGGCGCTCTTGGAGATGAAGACGTTCTCCGGCTTCAGGTCGCGGTGGATGATGCCCTTGTCGTGGATGGCGGCCAGGCCCTCCGCCAACTGCTGGAGCAGCGGCAGCCCGCGCCCCGGGGGCATGGGACCTGGGGTGAGCACGTCGTACAGGCTCTCACCTTCGACGAACTCCATGACGAGGCACGCGTGGTCGCCGGACTCGCCGAAGTCGACGATGCGCACCACGGCCGGGTGCTCCACGGCGGAGAGGAGGCGCGCCTCACGCTTGAAGCGCTCCGCCATGCCGGCCTGGGCGTGGAGGTCATGGTGCAGGACCTTGATGGCCACCTTGCGGCCCAGGGAGACCTGTTCACCAAGGTAGACCTCTCCCATCCCGCCCGAGCCCAGCGGACGGAGAACCCGGAAGCGACCGTCGAGGACAAGGGAGTCGGGGGCCAACACGCGGGCGCATCTTGTCCGACTTCGGCCCAGGGCGCAGCCCGTTCCTTCACCCTGGATTCGGGGAGCCATCACGTCTCGTTGCCTGCCCCACAAGCGGGGGTTTGCCAGAAATTTCGAGGGCTTGGGCCCCGTGCTAACGTCCCTGCTCCCGCGATGGCCACCGAAAGCGATTCTCCCAAGCCCGCCACGGCGCTGGATGCGCGCGCCGCCGCCCCCGAGCTGCGCCTGCTGGACCGCAGGGCGTTCGTGGGCTTCCCGGCGCTGGAGGTCCTGCCGGGGCTGCGCATCTCCGACTTCGCCCTCCAGATTCCGGACGTCAGCTTCCCCTTCAACGTCAGCGCCGGCGCCACGCGCTACCAGCGCAAGAAGCTGCACTTCGGTTTCCTCGAGCTGTCCGTCGACGCGGACCTGGTGACGCGCCGGGTGGCGGAGCTGGCCGGGCGTCTGGCCGGCATCGAGGACCTGCGCCTGCACTTCCGGCCCGGCTACCTCGAAGGCCAGGGACGGCTGCCGGCGCCGGAGCACACGCCCTTCACCTTCAAGGTGGCGTTCGACGCGGACGGGGAGCGGCTCGCCGTCTATCTCTACGACGTGCGCCTCTACGGCTTCTCCTCCACGCCGTCCGTGCAGGTGCCGGGGCTGCTGTCCGCGGCGGTGGGCGCGCTGGCGTTGGTGCCGGAGGTCGAGGTCCGCGGGGCCACGGGGTTCTCCACGCGCGTGTTGCCCGTGCTGTGCCAGCTGGCGGCGGTGAGCCGTGGCTACAAGATGCCGACGCTGGACACCGCGCGCCTGTCGGCCGCGGAGGTCTCCAGCACGGGCCTGCGCCTGCGCTTCTCCGCGGGGGGCCTGCCGCCGCCGTCGCCTCCAGACGAGGAGCTGCTGCTCGCGCTGGAGGGCGCGCGCGCCTTCGCGGACGCCGAAGGGCTCATCGCGCAGGGCCGGCTGGCCGACGCACGTCAGGCGTATCTCCAGGCCGGTGACGCGCAGGACGCGCACCCCTTCGCCGCCGAGCGGCTGCTGTCGCTGATGGTGGCGGACCCGCAGGCGCATGACCTGGCGCTGGACGTGGCGGCGACGCTGCAACGCCGCAGGGACCGCAGCCCCGCCTCGCTCTGGGGCGAGGCCGTGGTGCGCGAGCGCCGGGGCGAGGGAGCCCGCGCCGCCGAGCGCTACCTGGCGCTGTGCGCGCTCGCGCGCCGGACCTCGGAGGAGGCCGCCGCCTTCTTCGCCGCCGAGGCCGCCGCTCGCTGCTCGCGCGACACCGCGCCGCAGGTGGCGGTGAAGGCGCTGCATGAATTGCTGGGGCTCAAGCCCGACCACCTGCCGTCCCTCAAGGCGCTGGCGCGTGCGTCGGACCAGGCCCGCGACAGGGCCGGCGCGGTGCGCGCCTATCGCCGGTTGGCGGCGCTCGCGCGCGACCCGGCCGAGGCCGCCGATGCGCACGTGCACCTGGCCCGGCTGTGCGCGCAGACGGAGGACGACATCGCCGGCGCGCGCCTGCACTGCGAGGCCGCGCTGCGGCTGGCGCCGGACCACCCGGACGCGCTGCTGCTGCTGGGCGAGCTGTGCCACCGCGGCGGTGAGCACCTGCGCGCGCTGAAGGCCCTGGACCGCCTGCGCGAGGTGGCCATGGGCCGCCACGAACTGGACCGGGTGGGGAATGCCGACCTGATGGCCGGCCGCGTGTGGGACGAAGGCCTGAAGCAGCCGGAGAACGCGCTGCTGCGCTTCCGCGAGGCGGTGTCGTTGCTTCCCGGTGAGCCGGAGCCGCTGTTCGCCGCCGCCCGCGTGGCGGAGGGGCTGGGCCGGTTGCAGGAGGCGCTGGCGGGCTACCAGCAGGCGCTGGAGCTGGCGGGGCCGGCGCCGCGCTCGGAGGAGGTGCGGCACGCCGCGCACGCCAGCCACCACGCCCTGGCGCGGCTGTACCGTACGCGGCTGGGTGACCCGGCGCGCGCTCGGGAGCACCTGGAGTCCGCGCTGGCGTTGGACCCGCGCGACGCGGTGGCGCTGGAGGAGCTGATTCCGTACTTCCGCGCCACCGGCCGCTCGCAGGAGCTGGCGGAGGCGCTGGAGAAGGCCGCGGCGCTCCAGGACGCGCCCGGCAAGCGCGCGGCGGCCTGGGCCGAGGCGGGCGAGCTGCACCGGGGCAAGCTGCAACAGCCGGAGAAGGCGGAGCGGCTGCTCCTGCTGGCGCTGGAGGCGGATGGCGACCACCGGCCCGCGCTGGAGTCGCTGCTGGCGCTGGCCGAGGCCCGGCGCGACGGCGCGCTGCTGACGCGGTGCCTGTCTTCGCTGGCGCGGCTCGCCACGGACCTGAAGGAGCGCGCGCAGAAGTACCGCCGCCTCGCGGTGGCCGCGCGCGACCTGGCCTTCGATTTGGACCTGGCCGTCCACGCGCTCCAGGAAGTGCTGCGCGCCGAGCCGGATGACCTGCCCGCGCTGGGTGAGCTGTGCGCCTTGCAGCGCAAGCGCGCCGACATGGCCGGACTGGCCGACGCGCTGGAGGTGCGCGCGCGGGTGGCCGAGGCCCAGGGCGACAAGCGGCTGGCGGCGGCGGCGCTGCGTGAGCTGGCTGGCGTGCTGGAGGCCCGGCTGGGCCGCGTGGGTGACGCGCTGGTGGCGCTGGAGAAGGCCGCGCGGCTGGCGCCGGACGCCGCGGTGCTGCTGGACCTGGCGGACCTGTCGCTGCGCTGCGAGCGCCCCGAGCATGCCCGTCGCGCGCTGGAGAGCTTGCTGTCCACGCTGCCGCGCACGGCGGCGCCGGAGAAGCTGGCGGACGTGCGCTCCCGGCTGGGCCGCGCGTGCGAGATGCTGGGCGATCGCGAAGGCGCCATCGCCGCCTACGCGCAGGCCTTCCCGCTGCGCCGGCTGGATGATGGCCTGGCCGCGCGCCTGGAGGCGCTCTACACGGAGGCCGGGGAGTCGCAGGCCCTGGCCGAGCTGTGGGCCAACCGTGCCCAGGCGCTGATGGGCGCCGACCGCGCCGAGGAGGCCGCGCCGCTGTTCCTCCAGAGCGCCCGCGCGCTGCTGGAGCGAGGGGAGAACGCCGCCGCGCTGATGCGCCTGACGGCCGCGCTGGAGGCGAGCCCCGAGGGCCCGCTGGCCGCCGAGGTGCTGGAGTCGCTGGCCGAGCTGGAGCTGGAGCGCGGCGAGAAGCTGGAGGCCGCGCGCCTGTACGCGCGCCGCGCCGCGCTGATGCCCGAGGCTCGCGCGGGCGCGAAGCTGCTGTTCCGCGCCTCGCTGCTCGCCGCGGGGACCAGCCGCGAGGAGGCCTTCCTCGCCGACGCGCTGGAGCGTGACGCGAGCTACGCGCCCGCGCGGCAGCGCCGGGGCGAGCTGCGCCTGCCCACCGATGCCCGCGCCGCGTTGGAGGACTTCGAGGCGGTGCTGGCCTTGCCGCCCGCGGACAGCGACGCGCCGCGTGAGAGCGAGCGCGTGGCCCTGACGCGCAAGGCCGCCACCGCCGCGGTGCGCGCGAGCCGCACGGATGCCGCCCGCCGCCTGCTGGCCGAGTACAGCGCGCGCGCGCCGGAAGACCTGGACGCCCGGGTGGAGCTGGCGTCGCTGCACCGCAAGGCGGGTGCGCGCGAGGCCCTGGCGGACCTGCTGGTGGAGCTGTGGCCGCGCCTGTCCGGCGAGCTCCGTCGCGCTGCTCGCCGCGAGCTGGCGGAGCTGTCGCTGGGCCTGGGGCGCGCCACCACCGCGGTGGACGCGCTGCGCAGCCTGCGCCTGGAGGAGCCGCACGACACCTGGGCGGCGCAGTCGTTGCTGGACCTGTTGCCGCCGCCCGGCACCGGCACGCCGGAGGAGGAGACGGAGCGGCTGGAGCTGCTGAGCACGCTGGTGGCCGCCGCCTCGGGCGAAGCGCGCGCGGAGCTGCTGGCCCGTCGCGCCGTGCTTCACCGCGCCGCGGGCCGGGCGTCCGCCGCGCGTGATGACTTCTCGGAAGCCGCGAAGGGCGCTCGTCGTCCCGCGGCGTTGCTGCTCGCGCTGACGGAGCTGGCGCGCGAGTCGGGCGACGAGGCCGCGGAGCTGGACGTGTGGCGCCGCGCGGTGTCCGTCGACGCCAACCTCGCCACCCGCGCTCGCGAGCGCCTGCTGGCCCTGTCCGCCACGCTGGTGGAGAAGGACGAGCGCGTCCTGGCGCGCGAGGCCCTGGGCGCGGCCATCGGGCTGGAGCTGTCCGCGGCGGAGCGGTGTGACGCCTTCTTCGCCCTCGCCGAGCTGGCGCGCCGTGAGGGCAAGCCGGAGGAGGAGGCCGCAGCGCTCGCCGAGGCGGCCCTGCAGGGCCCCGTGCCTCGCCGCGTGGAGGCGCTGCTGGCGCGCGCCGCGCTGCTGGAGTCCGGCGGCCGGATGGCGGACGCGGGGCAGAGCCTGGAGGCGGCGCTCGCGCTGGCACCCCGGCACTCGGGGGCCACCGCCGCGCTCCAGCGCGTGCTGCGGACCCGGGAGGACTGGGCCGCGCTGGCCGAGCTGCTCTCCACCGAGGCACCACATGTGGCGCCCGCCGAGGCGGCCGCGCTGTACGCCGAGCTGGCCAGCCTCTACCTGGACCGGCTGTCGCAGCCGGTGCCCGCCGAGGCCGCGCTGCGGCAGGCGCTGCGCCTGTCTCCATCCGACGCCGCTGTCCGCCGTCGCCTGGTCTCGCTGGTGGCGGAGCGTGGCGAGCTGCGTGAGGCCGCGGCGCTGCTGGAGACCGCGGCGGAGAGCGCCACCGCGCAGGACGCCGCGCTGCTGCTGCGCGAGGGCGCGGGTTACGCGCACGGCGCGCACGACCTGGACAAGGCGCTGAAGCTGGCGCGCAAGGCCCACTCGCTGGTCCCCGCGCAGGGGGCGGAGCTGGCGTCGCTGGCGGAGCTGCTCTACCTGCGCGGCGCGGTCATCGAGGCGCTGCCGCTGCAGGACGCACTGGCCGCCGCCGCGGACTTCCGGAGCGCGCCCGAGGCCGCGGAGTCCACGTGGCTGCGGCTGGCGGAGCTGGCCGAGCAGACCGGAGAGACGAAGCGCGCGGTGTCCGCGTACCGGAAGCTCCTCTCCGAGCGGCCGCTGTGCGAGCCTGCGGTGCTGCGCCTGGCCGCGTTGCTGGAGAAGGACGACCCGCGCGGCGCCTTCGAGGTGCGCGTCACCCACGCGCACGCCTTGGCGCCATCCGAGGACACCGTGCAGCGGCTCGTCGAGCTGTCGGCGCGGGCCCGCGAGGTGCTCGCGGACGCGGGCGTGGCGGCCTCGCTGCTGGCGCGCGCCGCGTCGCTGGCCACGGAGCCGCTGCCGCTGCGTCGCCGGCTGGCGGCGCTGCACCGGGAGACCGGCCGCACCTTGGAGCTGCTCGCCGAGCTGCGCGAGGTGGCCACCCTCAGCCTGGAGGCGGGGGACCCGGACGCGGCGCTCGAGGCCTATCAGGAAGAGGCCCGGCTCGCGGTCGACCTGGGCCGCGCGGACGACGCGCTGCGGGCGCTGGCGGATGCACGCGACC
Organism: Myxococcus sp. AM009; assembly: GCF_013372605.1. Lineage (NCBI taxonomy): Bacteria > Pseudomonadati > Myxococcota > Myxococcia > Myxococcales > Myxococcaceae > Myxococcus > Myxococcus sp. AM009. The sequence goes on along the minus strand of NZ_JABXEP010000003.1, from coordinate 52,463 downwards.
TGCTGGAGGCGCGGGGGCAGCCGTCCGAGGCCGCCGCGTGTGAGCGCTACCGGGCGAAGCTGCTGCGTGACGTGAAGCTGGACCCGGCCGGCGCCGAGGTCGCACTGGAGCGCGCCTTCGCCCTGGCCGTGGACCTGGGCACCGCGAAGCTGGGCGCGGCGCTGGCCGAGCGTCGCGATGACGCGGCGGCCGAGGCGCGTTGGCTGGAGCGCGCGCTGCCGCTGCTGGATGACGCGGGCGAGGCGGCGGCCATGTTGCTGCGGCTGGCGCGGCTGAACCTGGACGTGCTGTCGGACGTGGCGAAGGCCGAGGAGTTGCTGCGCTCGGCGCTGCGCAAGGACCGGGCGCTGACGGAGGCCGAGGGCCTGCTGGAGAAGCTCCTGGAGAGCGACGGCCGGCTGGCGGAGCTGGCGGCCTGGTACGAGGAGTGCGCGGAAGGCGAGCCCGACGCGGCCCGCCGCGCGGACCTGTTCCTGCGCGCCGCCGTGCTGTACCGCGACCGGGCAGGGCGCCCGGAGGCCGCCGCCGCGGCCTTCATCGCGGCGCGTGGCGCGCGCCCGGACGACCTGGAGCTCACCGCGCAGGCGGCGGAGCTGCTGCACGAGGTGAAGCGCCACGCGGACGCCGCGGAGTTCGACGCGGTGCTGCTGGAGGCGGACCCTTTCCGCGAGCCCGTCTTCGCCCGGCACCTCGCCTTCCTGGAGGAGGACGAGGACCATCAGGCGCTCGCGGAGCTGATGCTGCGCAGGGCGCAGCGCCAGGAGGCCGCGGGCGCCGCGGAGAGCTACCTGGCCGCCGCTCGGGCCTTCCGCGCCGCCGGTGCCCGCGAGCGGGCGCTGCTGTGCGAGGACCAGGCCTTCGAGCTGAGCCCCGCGAGCGCGGAGGCCTTCGAGCGCGTGCGTGAGCGCGCGTCCGGGGACGTGCGCCGGCTGGCGGACCTGCTGTCCCAGCGCGCCGCGGCCCTGTCCACGCCGGAGGCCTTGCCGCTGCTGCGCGAGCGCGCCTCGCGGCTGCTGGACGCGGGCGAGGCGCTGCTGGCCGCGGAGGCCTTCGACGAATACCTCTCCCTGGCGGGGGACGACGTGGACGCCCTGTCCGCGCGCGCCGAGCTGGCCGCGAAGGGCGGAGGTCCCGTCGCCGCGCGCCCCTACGACCGCCGCCTGCTGGACGTGGGCGGAGACGCGCTGCCGGTGCCGGTGCGCACGCGGACCTGGCTGCGGCTGGGCCATGCCTCGCTCGGCGCGGGCGCGTTCCACGACGCGGCGGATGCCTTCGAGGCCGTGGTGGCGCTGGAGCCGGAAGGCGAGCGCGGCCGTGAGGCCCTGTCGCTCCTGGCCGAGGTGCACTCGCGCACGGGCAACGCGCCGGGCCTCTACCGGGCGTCGCTCCAACTGGCGCGCCACGCGGAGGACGCCGCCACCGCCGAGGTGCTCTACCGCCGCGCGGCGGACCTCTTCGACGACCCGAAGGACGCCATCGACGCGCTGCTGCCGCTGGCGCGCCTGCGGCCCGCGGATGCGTCCGTCATCGACCGGGCCGTGGCGGGCCTGCACGCCCTGGGGCGTCATGGCGACCTGCTGGACGTGTACGCCTGGGGCGCGGAGGCGGCGGGTGGCCGTCGCGCCGCGGAGCTGCTGCTGGCCGCCGCGTCGGTGGCCTCCAGCTCGCTGGCGGATGAAGACGCGGCCTGGACGCTGACCCAGCGCGCCGCGGAGGCCGCGCCGGAGGACCTCACCGCCCTCCAGGCCCTGGCGACGGGCCTGCGTCAGCGGAGCGAGTCCACGCGGCTGCTGGAGGCGCTGGAGCGGCTGGTGCCGCGCGTCGAGGACGCCGACGAGGCCGCGGTGCTGCGGCTGGAGCTGGCCGCGCTCGCGCGTGACGCGGGCCGCGAGGACGTGGCGCGCGAGGCGCTGGAGGAAGTGGCCACGCGTGGCGCCTCGGGCGCGGGTTACGCGGACGCGCTGGAGGCCCTGGAGCCGCTGCTGAAGGACGCCCCCGCGCGCCGCGCCGAGGTGCAGGTGGCGCGCGCGGAGCTGGCCTCCGGCCGCGAGCGGCAGGTGCTGCTCATGGCCGCCGCGCGAGCCTTCGAATCCGCTGGCCAGCTGCCGGAGGCCCTGAAGGCGGCCAAGGCCGCGGCCTCGGTGGAGCCGGACGTCGACGCCGCCCTGCGGGTGGCCCACCTGTACCGCGCGTCGGGCGAGGCCCCTCGCGCGGCGCGGGCGCTGCTGCAGGCCGCGCGGCTGGCGGCGCCGGAGGAGCGCCCCCCGCTGCTGCTGGAGGCCGCGGGCCTCTGGGAGAAGGCGGGCGAGCACGGCGAGGCGCTGGAGGTGTTCGAGCGCATCGCCACCGAGGCGCCGGACATGCTCGCGCCCTCGGAGCTGGCCGAGCGCTTCGGCCGGCTGGGCGCCTTCGCCCGCGCGCTGGAAGTGGGCTTCGCGCCCGCCATGGCCTCGGGCGACCTGACCGACGCGCTGGCCATGGCCGCGCAGGCGGGCGACCCGGCGCGCACGCGTGAGGCGCTGTGGGCCCTGGCCGCGCTGCCGGACGCGGACCCCGCGCATGCTTCGGCCCTGGCGGATGGCCTGCGCGCGGAAGGCGACGCGGAGGGGTTGTTGGAGCTGGCGGGCCTGTCCGCCGCGCGTGACGCCGTGTTCGCGGTGGCGCTGCGCGACGAGGTGCTCCGCTCGGCGGCGGCCCCGGTGCTGCCTCGGCTGCGCGCGCTGGAAGAGCTGGCGCCCGAGCCGGGCTTCGCGGCCCGGCTGACGCTGTTGCTGCCCACCCTGGAGAAGCTCCCGGAGGCCTTGGCGGAGGCGGTGCTGGCGCAGGTGCATGCGCAGCCGGGCACGGCGCGGGTGGAAGCGCTGGCCATGGCGGCGGACGGCTGGCCCTCGCGGCGCAAGACGCTCTTGCGTGAGCGTTGCGCGCTGGAGCTGGAGCTGGGCCGCTACGAGGCCTGCGTGCGCACGCTGTCGCAGCTGGCCGGCGAAGAGCCGGACGCGGTGGCGCGGGCCGTCCTGCACCTGGAGCGCGGTGAGCTGCTCCTCAGCCCGCTGGAGCAGCTGCTCGAGGCGCGCGAGGCCTTCGAGCAGGCCCTGAAGGACGACCCCGCGCAGCTCCATTCCCTGCGGCACCTGCTGTCGCTGGTGGACCTGGGCGAGGAGCCCGCGGTCTTCGTGGCGCTGGTGGAGCGCCTGGAGCAGGCCGCGGGCGTGGAGTCCGGCAACACCTACCGCGAGCGGCTGGCGGACGCCTACGAGGCCCTGGGCATGGTGGCGGACGCGGCCGCGCAGCTCGAGCGGCTGCCGGCGACGGACGAGCGGCTGGCCCGCCGCGCGAGGCTGGCGGAGGAGCGCGGCCTCACCGGCGAGGCCCTGCGCCTGCGCGAGCGGCTCACCGACGAGCCCGCGGTGCTGGAGGCCATCCTCCGCGGCTACCTGGACGCGCAGCTGGTGTCGCCCGGAGCCCGGCTCGCCGCGCGCCTCTTCGACGCCGGCAAGCTGTCCCCCGAAGTCACCCGCATGGCCGCCGAGCACCTCTCCTCGGTGCCCGAGGGGGTGTCCCTGGCCGTCCGCATCTGGCCGCACCTGCTCCGGGAGCGCCCGCTGGACGTGGATGGGTGGACGCTCTACGCGGAGGCCCTGCGGGCCCTGGGCCGGACGGAGGACTCGCAGCGCGCGGACGGCGTGGGCGCGGCCCTGTCCTCCAGCGACGCGGCGGCGCCTCAGACCCCGGTGTCCTCGCTGACAGTGCCGTCGGGCTTCGAGCACCCGGTGCCCGTCGGCGCGGTGCCGGTGACGGCCGAGCGCCTGCCCCGGCTCGCCGCGGCGCTTCGTCCCGTCCTGGCTTCGCTGGGCGCGGGCGCGTTGCAGCTCATGGTGGACCCGGTGGGCGGGGTGGAGGCGTACCTGGCCAGCGGCGACGTGCTGGTGCTGGGCGCGGGCGCGCTGTCCTGCTTCGGCGCCTCCGAGCTGAGCTACCTGTGCGCGCTGGCGCTGGCGCTGGGTGAGGACGGCGTCAAGCTGGCCCGCCCTGGCCCGGTGCCGGGCATGGAAGCGGCGGCGGTGGAGGCCTTCCTCTCCGTGCCGGCCTCGCTGGCGGCGGGGCGCGTCCTGGCGCTGCTGGACCCGGAGGTGCGCGGAGGGGACCCGGCGCAGGTGGATGTAGGCGCCGTGCTTGCTCGCGGCGACACCTTCCGGGCGCTGGCCCTTTGCGTGCTGGACGTCGCCTAGCCGTGTAGCGTGGCGTCGCCATGCACGTGAAGCGTCTTGCTCTCGCCGCCCTGCCCGTCACGGCCGTCGCCGTGGCGATGGCCTGCTATTCCGAACCCGTGTACCCGGGTGACCAGGTGCTCGGTTCGTTCCAGTTCGAGGCCCGGCTGGACGCCGCGCGCACCACGTGTGACGCCTCGGTGCCGGACTTCGCGCAAACCAACGACGCCGGCGTGTTCCTCTTCGAGGGCACCTTCTCGCGCGACACGGACGCGGGCACGGGCTACTTCACCGTGCAGGGCTACTCGCGCGACGCGGGCTATGAGGGGCAGGTGGCCACGTCCACGCTGAAGGCCGTCGCGCCCCGCGCGTCCTGTGGCACGGGCTGCGAGGACTCCGCCATCGAGGAGACGCTGCGGGTGACGCTCTTCAGCGACAGCCAGGCGCGGAGCCTCAGCCGTGACTGCCGCCAGTTCGACGGCGGCATCCCCGACGGCTCGGTGCCGGGCCCCACGGAGAATGGCTACGACGTGTCGCTGGCGTGCGGCTCCCTCACGGACATCTTCTTGCCGGGGACCCGCAACTGCAATTGCCAGCCGTCCACCTGCACCACGGTGTACACCGTGCAGGGAGCGCGGAGGGATTGATGGTGAAGCGTGCGGTGGTGTTGATTTCGGGCGGGCTGGATTCGACGACGTGCCTGGCCATGGCCAAGGCGAAGGGGTTCGAGCCCGTCTGCCTGGCGGTGGCCTACGGACAGCGGCACGCGGTGGAGCTGGAGCAGGCGAAGAAGGTCGCCGCCGCCATGGGCGTGACGGACTTCCGGGTGGTGTCCATCGACCTGCGGCAGGTGGGCGGCTCCGCGCTGACAGCGGACATCGAGGTGCCCAAGGACCGGCCCGCCGATGAGCTGAGCCACGGCATCCCCGTGACGTACGTGCCGGCGCGCAACGCGCTGTTCCTCTCGCTGGCGCTGGGGCTGGCGGAGGTGGTGGGCAGCACGGACATCTATATCGGCGTCAACGCGGTGGACTACAGCGGCTATCCGGACTGCCGCCCGGAGTTCATCCAGTCCTTTGAGTCAATGGCCAACCTGGCCACCAAGGCGGGCGTGGAGGGGGCGCGCTTCACCGTGCACGCGCCGCTGTCCGGCCTGACGAAGGCGGACATCATCCGCGAAGGCGTGAAGCTGGGCGTGGACTACGGCCTGACGCACTCCTGCTACGACCCGGACACCCAGGGCCGCGCCTGCGGGCGCTGTGACAGCTGCGTGCTGCGCAAGAAGGGCTTCGAGGAAGCCGGCGTGCCGGACCCCACGCGCTACACGGAGGCCGCGTGACGCCGCGCCTGGGCTGGGGCGTGGTGGTGGCGCTGGGCCTGTCGTCCGGGCCCGCGCTGGCCAACGACGCGGGGACGTCGAAGGCCACGGCGACGCCGAAGGCCGCGGCCTCCCTGGTGGACGCCACCACGGTGGTGCCGGACCTGGTCGTGGACCTGCGCTACGCGACGGCGGACAACTTCATGAAGCGGAAGGTGTACCCGGACACGGCGCGCTGCCTGCTGCTGCCCGAGTCGGCCGAGCGCCTGAGGAAGGCCGCGGACGTGCTGCGTGCCCAGGGCTACCGGCTGAAGGTGTACGACTGCTACCGGCCGCGCGCGGTGCAGTACCAGATGTGGGAAATCATGCCGGTGCCCGGCTACGTCGCCAACCCGCGCACCGGCTCCAACCACAACCGGGGCGGGGCGGTGGACCTCACGCTGACGACGCTGGAGGGCCAGGAGGTGGAGATGCCTACTCCCTTCGACACCTTCAGCCGCGCCGCGCACCACGGATACGAGGGCGGCACCCAGGCGTCGCGCAAGCACCGCGAAGTCCTGCGCGAGGCCATGGAAGGCGCGGGCTTCAAGCGCAACCGCATGGAGTGGTGGCACTACGATTTGCCGGACGCGAAGAAGCGCCCCGTGCTGGACGTGCCCTTCTCCTCGCCATGACATGATGAAACCATGATGAACGGAGGGCCCGCCTGCGGCACGCTGCAGGCACCTCCCCAGGGTGAGCACGGCGTGCGTGGCCCGGGATGGCACCCACGATGAAGCCCACCCTCTTCGATGCCCTCTGTGTCGTCCTCCTGCTGCTGTCCGCGCCAGCGCTGGCGGCCGGAGGACTCTCCGGCACCGTCGTGCGTGCCAGCGACAAAAGCCCCATCCCGGAGGTGCGCGTCATCGCGACCTCGCCCGCGCTGACGGAGGCCCGCTCCACGGTGACGGACGCGCAGGGCGGCTTCCGCTTTCCCCAACTGGCGGAGGGCGTCTACTCACTCCGCTTCGAGAAAGAGTCCTTCCAGGAGCTCAGCCGGACGGACCTCGCGGTGAAGGCCGGGCAGGAGGCCCGCGTGGACGTGGCGCTCCTGGCGGCGATGCGGACGCGCCCCGCCGTGCTGGCTCCCGCGCAGCCGGACGATGACCGCGAGCGCGCACCCGGTTGGACGTTGCAACACCTGCCCGTGCTCGTGCCGGACGGGGCGCGGCAGAGCGTCTATCGCGCGTCGCCAGGCAAGCCGGGCTCCGGCGTCGAGACGCGGGGCTTCGGGGTGAACCCCACCATCGACACGGAGGAGTCGCGCGTCTCGGAGTTCCCCGTGGCCGTGGACACCCGCGCCTATGCGGTGGCGCGTGACTACCTGTCTCGTGACGTCTTCCCCGCGGAAGGCGTGGTGCGGACGGAGGCCTTCATCAACAGCTTCAACTCGGGGGACGAAGGCGAGCCGTACGGCCCCTTCCTGCTCTACGTCGAAGGCTTCCCTTCGCCGGGCCGCAAGGGCTACCACGTGGTGCGAATCACCGTGAAGGCCCGCGAGCCGGTCCGCGAGGTCGGCGTCCAGGTGGAGTTCAATCGGCAGGCCGTCGCCCGCTACCGCCTGCTGGGCTACGAGTACCTGTCTCCGAACCCGGAGCCGCGCGACCCAGGCGACGAGGTGGAGCTCTTCCCACTGGCCGCCGGCCAGGCCGTCACCGTCATCCACGAGGTGAAGCTGCACGGGCCCTCCATCGCCTTCGGGATGCTCCGGGTGCGCTACGAGCAGGGCGATTCCAGCAACTGGCGCCGGGTGCAGATGATGATGCCCTCCAGCACGTTGCGCTCTGACTACGCCCGGGCCGCGGCGTCCACGCGCCTGGCCTACGTGGCCTCCGCGTTCGCGGAGAAGCTGCGAGCCTCCTTCTGGACGCGCGCCCTGGACTGGCCCCGGCTGCTGGCGCTGTGGGAAGGCCTCGGTGAGCCGCTGCGAGCCCGCGAGGACGTGGCGCGGCTGGGGGCGCTCATCCGCAAGGCCCAGGCGCTGGACACGCGCAAGGAGCGCTTCGAGCGCCTCATGCCCGGCGGAAGCTCGGACTTCGACGACGTGCCCTCCCTGGGAAACTGAGCCGCTCCGATGCTCCGCCGGTTGCTGCCCACCCTCATCGCGCTCCTGCTGGGCTTCGCCGGGCTGGCCTGGGGCCTGGGCTCGCTCCAGCGCATCTTCGCCACCGAGCGGGATGACGCGCAGGCCTCGCTCGACTCCCGCCGGGAGGCCCTGGAGCAGTACGCGCGTGCCTCCCTGGCGCAGTTCCTGCGAGACAGGCTGGAAGCGGCGCGCCCCGCGCTGGAGGCCGCCGCGTTGGATCCGCTCGCCCCGGCAACCGGGCTCTATCTGCGCGAGCGCGGCACGCAGTTGCTGCCCCGGCTGGCCCTCCACGACGGCGGCGAGGACACGCCCGCGAAAGGGCGTTACGCGGGCCTGCGCGCGGGTACGGAGCGGGCGGACGAGGCGGAGGACCCCTGGGCGGAGCGGCTCGCGCTGATTCGCGAGGTGGACCGGGCGCTGGCACGCGGCGACCGCCGTGCGTCCACCGTGGCGTTGATGGCGCTGCTCCAGCACCGCTCGCAGTACGTGCTGGCCTCCACGCGCGACGTGCCGGGCTTGCTGGTGGTGCTGGAGTCACTGGCGGAGCGAGGCGACCCCGTGCCCCAGTTGATGCACGCGCTGGTGCGTGACGGACTGGCGGACGGACGCAGCGGGCGCCTGGATGGATTGCAGCGGCTGCTCCTGCTGCGCCGCGCGCGCTTCACGAAGGAGGACTTCGACTTCCTGCGCGAGCGCATCGTGGCGCTCTCCACGAAGGCGGGCGTGCCGGTGGCGGACTTCGAGGCCCGCGCCGCCGAGCTCGCGTCCGAACCGCTGCCGTTGCCCAAGACGCTTCCAGGCCCCGCGCTGGTGCGCGCGGGGTGGTACCTGGAGCCTCGCGGCGGCAACCACGTCCGGGGCGTGGCGGTGGACTCGGGCGCGCTGCTCCAGTCGCTGACGCGGGAGATGCGCGAGCGCGGGTTGCTGGAGGCGGACGGCCAGGTGCGGCTGTTGGCGGACGCGGAGGTGCTGCCGCTGGCTGCCCTGCCGTTGTCGGTGGACACGCCGGAGTGGGCGCGGGCCCAGGGCGCGCTGGCGCGGCGCTACCGCTTGAAGACAGGCATGGTGGCCGCGTGCGCGGTGCTGGCGCTGGGCATCGCCGCGCTGGCCTTCGTGGCCCAGCACCGCAAGCTGCGCTTCGTGGAGCTGAAGAGCGACTTCGTGGCCACCGTGTCGCACGAGCTGCGCACGCCGCTGGCCTCCATCCGGCTGCTGGCGGAGACGCTGGAGTGGCGGCTGGCGGAGGGCACGGACGCGCGCGACTACCCGGCGCGCATCGTCCGCGAGGCGGACGGCCTGGGCTTCCTGGTGGAGAACCTGCTGTCCTTCAACCGCATCGACAAGGGGCGCTGGGTGCCGAAGCTGGAGCCGGTGCGCCTGGATGAGTTGGTGGGCCTGCTGCGGCGGGATTTGGAGTCCTGGTCCAAGGTGCCCGTGGAGCTGGACGCGGACGTGGGGGAGCGCTCCCTGCGCGCGGACGGACAGCTCCTGCGACTGCTGCTCTCCAATCTGGCGCGCAATGCCTGTGCCTACAACACCCGCAGCCCGGTGCGCCTGCGCATCGAGGCGCTGGAAGACGGCCGCGTGCGCTTCTCCGACAACGGCGTGGGCATTCCCCAGGCGCAGTGGGAGCGCGCCTTCGAGGAGTTCGTGCGCCTGCCCGGCCAGGGACACGATGCGCCCGGCAGTGGCCTGGGGCTGGCCCTGTGCCGCCGCATCATGCGCGTGCACGGCGGCACCCTGCGCGTGGCGGCCTCCAGCCCGGAAGGCACCACCTTCGAGCTTCGCTTTCCTCATCCGGTGACGACATGACCTCATCCGTTCCGGCGCTCCTCCTGGTGGAGGACGACGCCAACCTGCGGCTCGCGCTGCGCGACAACCTGGAGAACCAGGGGGGCTACGCGGTGGAGGAGGCCACCTGCGTGCGCGAGGCGCGCGAGCACCTGGGCCGGCGCGACTTCCAGCTCATCCTCCTGGACGTCATGCTGCCGGATGGTGACGGCTACACGCTGTGCCGCGCGCTGCGCGAAGAAGGCGTGACGACGCCCGTCCTGATGCTCACCGCGCGCACCCTGGAGGATGACGTGGTGCGGGGCTTCGAGTCGGGCGCGCAGGACTACCTGGGCAAGCCCTACCGGCTCCGAGAGCTGCTGGCGCGCGTGGGCGCGCTGGTGCGCCGCTCCGGCGCGGCCCCGGTGAAGGGCCTGCGCTTCGCGGGCTATCGGATGGACCTGGACCGCCGGAAGGTGGAGACGCCGGCGGGAGCCCCGGTGGAGCTGACGCGGACGGAGTTCGACCTGCTCGCGCTCCTGGTGCGCGAGCGTGAGCGCGTCCTGCGACGCGACGAAATCCTGGACGCGGTGTGGGGCAGGGAAGTCGTCGTGGACCCGCACACCGTGGACAACTTCGTCTCCAGCCTGAAGAAGAAGCTGGGCTGGAACAGCACGTCCCGCTTCGCCATCCAGACGGTGCGAGGCGTGGGGTACCGGATGGAAGTCGAAGCGGCCTGACGTCAGCGCAGCGGGCTGTGGCGCACAGCGCGTTTGGCGCCAGGAAAGCGTCATTTGACTTCGCGCCCACTGCTCACCGCGTAACTTGTGGCGCCATGCGGGGTTCTTCCTTCGTCATGCGTCGATTGCCTGTCGGATTCCTGGCGGCCGTCCTGCTCTCATGTGCGAGCGGTCCGCACTCCAATGCTTCGGCGGCGCCGGGGCCCGTCGTGGCCAGCCCTGCCTTCGACGAGGCGCGCGCGGTTCATGTCCTGCGACGGATGGCCTTTGGACCTTCGCCACAGTCCCTGGCGGACCTGCGGCGCCTGGGCGTGGAGGGCTGGATGGAGACGCAGCTCTCCCGTCCCGGAGCGCCGCTGCCACCCCGTCTGGAGGCGAAGCTCCAGACGCTGCCCACATTGACGATGTCCATGGCGGACCTGGTGCGGGAGTACCCGCCGAAGCGCCAGCGGGAGGCGGCCTTGAAGGACGGGCGTACGCCGCTGCGCCCCGCCCTCATCGGCCTGGAGCAATCCGCGGCGAAGCTGCTGCGGGCGGTGGAGAGCCCCAACCAGCTCGAAGAGGTGCTGGTGGACTTCTGGTTCAACCACTTCAACGTGTCCGCGGACAAAGGCGCGACGCGGTGGATGGTGACGGCCTACGAGCGCGATGCCATCCGCCCGAACGTCTTCGGCAACTTCCGGGACCTGCTGGGCGCCACGGCCCGCCATCCGGCGATGCTCTTCTACCTGGACAACTGGCGCAGCGTCCGTGACGGCATGCCCGCGCGCCTGACGCGAGAGCCCGAAGCGTCGAAGCCGGGCCTCAACGAGAACTACGCGCGCGAGCTGCTGGAGCTGCACACGTTGGGCGTGGAGGGCGGCTACACGCAGCAGGACGTGCGTGAGGTGGCCCGCTGCTTCACGGGCTGGAGCATCCGAGCGCCGCGCAAGGCCCCTGCGTTCTTCTTCCGGCGCCGGGCGCATGACGCGGACGACAAGCAGGTGCTGGGGCAGCGCATCCCCGGACGGCGGAGCCTGGCGGACGGGGAGCAGGTGTTGGACCTGCTGGCGAGGCACCCCGCCACCGCGCGTCACCTCGCCAGCAAGCTGGCGCGGCGCTTCGTCTCGGACACGCCGCCGCCGGCGCTGGTGGAGCGGGTGGCGAAGGTGTTCCTCGACTCGGACGGGGACCTGCCCACCGTGTACCGCGCGCTCTTCCAGTCCCCGGAGTTCTGGGCCCCCGAGGCGCGGGCCGTGAAGGTGAAGACGCCCTTCGAGTTCGTGGTGTCCGCGCTGCGCGCCACCGAAGCGGAGGTGACGGTGCGCCCCCGGCTGGTGCAGTCCCTGGCGAAGATGGGCGAGCCGCTCTTCCGGGCGCCAGCGCCCACGGGCTTTCCGGAAGGGGCCGCGCCGTGGGTGAACAGCGGCTCCCTGGTGGCCCGGCTCAACTTCAGCCTGGAGTTGGTGTCCGGGCGGATGCCGGGGACGGAGGTGGCGCTGAAGACCTTGGCCACGCCGCCCGAGCCCACCGAGCGCGCCTGGGTGGACGCGCTGGGCCAGGCGCTGCTGGGCGCGCCACCGTCCGAGGAGACGCGGGCGACCATCCTCGACGCGCTGTCGAAGCGCGCCGAGGCCGCCAGCGCCGTGGGAGAGAAGCGCCCCGTGGACGTCCCGCTCATCGCCGGGTTGTTGCTGGGCTCGCCGGAGTTCCAGAAGCAGTAGCGGAGGCGCTCCACGCCGTGACACACCGCTGGAGCGCGCCCGCTCCGCCACCGGGGCCGCCAGCGTCACGGAGCGGGCGCGGCGTGCTCCAGCGCCGCGGTCGCCGGAGGCAGCAACGGCGGCACGCCCGTGGGCTTCCCGTGCGCGTCGAGCGCGACGAGCACGAAGCGGCCCCGCGTCCCGAGCTGCCGGTCCCCGGTGAGCAGGTCCTCCGCGTAGAGGTCCACCTCCACCGTCATCGACGTGCGGCCCGTGGCGACGATGCGGGTCTCCAGCTCCACGAGCTGGCCCTGCCGCACGGGGACGTGGAAGTCGACCCGCTCGCTGCTGGCGGTGACGACGGTGCGCCGTGCGTAGCGAGAAGCCCCGATGAAGGCGGCCTTGTCCATGAGGGCCAGGGCCTGACCGCCGAAGAGGGTGCCGTAGTGGTTCGTCTGCTCCGGGAAGACCATCTCGATGAGGCTGACCTCGGTGATGCGGCCCGCTTCGATGCGCTGCTTGGGGGAGGGTTCGGCTGTCATTCAGGGTCCTGGGGTTCAGCGGGAAGGAAGGTGGCGGCGTGGGCCATCCGGACTGTCTCGTGGAATGAGCCGCAGCAGGCCGGGGCGCGTGCCCACGAGCAGCCGCCGCGCATCCCAGCTCCACACGTCCGTGGTGTGGGGCGGCGGTGGCCCGCCGAAGGTCGGCAGCTCGGTCCAGGGCAGGTCCGTCAGCAGCTCGCCATGACGTGACAGCACGTCGGCGAGCGCGTCCAGCGAGTCGATGACGCCCGCTTCGGGGCCGGGGCCCGTGAGGTGGTAGCCCCAGGCGCGGGGCGTGGCCTCCGTGTCGAGGAAGATGCGGAGCGCGCCGCTCGAGGCGTGCGCGCTCATGAGCCACGCTCCAGCGTCATCGCGAGCCCCTGGCCCACGCCCACGCAGAGCGTCGCCAGTCCACGCCGGGCATCCTGTCGCTTCATCGCATGCACCAGCGTGGTGACGATGCGCGCGCCGCTGGCGCCCAGTGGGTGCCCCAGGGCGATGCCGCCGCCATGGACGTTGACGCACTCCGGTGGCAACGCCAGTTCCTGGAGGCAGGCGAGCGCCTGCGCGGCGAACGCCTCGTTCAGCTCCACCAGGTCCACGGCCTCCACGGCCCAACCCGCGCGCTCCAGCGCCTTGCGCGACGCGGGCACGGGCCCGATGCCCATGGCGCGAGGGTCCACGCCCGCGCTCGCGCTGCTCACGTAGCGCGCCAGCGGCGTGGCCCTGGCGGCGCGCAGGGCCTTCCCGCTCATCAGCAGCACCGCGGACGCGCCGTCATTGAAAGTGGAGGCGTTGCCCGCCGTCACGCTGCCGCCCTGACGGAACGCCGGCTTCAGCGCGGTCAGCCGCTCCAGGGAGGTGTCCGCGCGGGGCCCTTCATCCGTGTCCACGCGCAGGGCCGCGCCCTTGCCTTGTGGCGCCTCCACGGGGACGAGCTCGTTCGCGAAGCAGCCCGCCGCCTGGGCCGCCACGGCCTTGCGGTGGGAGGCGAGCGCGAAGCCGTCCTGCGCCTCGCGGGAGATGCCGTACTGCGCCGCCACGTTCTCCGCCGTCTCGCCCATCTGCTCCAGCGGGAAGCGGGCCGCCAGACGCGGGTTGGGGTAGCGCCAGCCCAGCGCGGTGTCCCACGCCTCCCACTTGCCGGACGGGAAGCCCTCCTCGGGCTTGGGCATGGACCACGGCGCGCGCGTCATGGACTCCACGCCGCCCGCGAGCACGAGGTCGGCCTCGCCCACCTGAATCATGCGGCAGCCCTGGATGATGGCCTCCAGGCCGCTGGCGCACAGCCGGTTGACGGTGACGCCGGGGACCGCGTCGGGCAGCCCGGCCAAGAGCAGCGCCATCCGCGCCACGTTGCGGTTGTCCTCGCCCGCCTGGTTGGCGCAGCCGAGGAACACCTCGTCCACCCTCGCGCCGTCCAGGGCGTTTCGCTGGAGCAGCGCGCGGAGGACGTGGGCGGCCAGGTCATCCGGCCGGACACCCTTGAGGGCGCCTCGGAACCGGCCAATGGGAGTACGAACCGCGTCGACGATGAAGGCGTCGTTCATGAGGGCTCCGTGGGTCGTTCGCTAGAGGTAGAGACGCTTCGGGTCGAGCTTCTCGCGCAGCAGGCGCAGCACGGACATGTCTGGCTCGGCCGCCATCCGCGGGGACTCGGCGACGCGCAGGGGCCAGCCACACGCGGCGCGCACCTGGTCCACCGTCACGCCGGCGTACACCTCGGCGAGCACCGCCTCGCCGGTGGCGTCGAAGTCGAGCACGCCCAGGTCGGTGATGATGCGGGTGGGGCCTCCGCCGGGCATGCCCAGCTCCGCGCGGCGCTTCCCATGGATGCGGTGGCCCGGGCTGGTGATGAAGTCGCACCTCTCCACGAAGGTGCGCTTGCTCATCCGCATGACGATGAGCAGCCGCCGCGCGTGGACGGCGATTTCACACGCCCCGCCACTGCCGGGCAGCCGCACCTTGGGGTTCGCGTAGTCGCCGATGACGGTGGTGTTGATGTTCCCCCAGCGGTCCACCTGCGCGCCGCCGAGGAAGCCCACCTCGATGAGCCCGCGCTGGAGCATGCACTGGAAGATGTCCGCCTGCCCGACGACGGCCAGCGAGTCCGTCACCAGCGACGGGTCGCCGATGGACACGGGCAGCCGCTCCGGAATGGCGCCCACCGCGCCGGATTCGTAAATCATGAAGAGGCCCGGGGCGTGCGTCTCCCGCGCCAGGTTGCACGCGAGGTTGGGCAGGCCAATGCCCACGAAGACGACGTCCGCGTCCCGCAGTTCCTGCGCGGCGCGATAGGCCATCCGCTCGGAGGCGGTGGGCGTCGCTGGAAGCTCAGTAGCCATAGTCCACCCCCTCGCAGACGCGCGCCTTCGCACGCAGCTTGTCGAGCAGCCCGGTTTCGAGCCGCGCGAGATAGCCCTGCCGGTCCTTCACGCCGTGGACGAACTCCTCCAGCCACGCGCGGTAGGTCTCCGGCTGTCGGGAGATGTCCTCCCACTTCACGTAGAAGTCGTTGTCCCGGTCATGGAAGCCCTGCACGAAGCTGGGATGGCAGCCCCACGGCTCGTGCACCACGTGGCTGACGATGATGCCGGGCACGAGCGTGCGGTTGGGGTCCTTGCGGATGCGCTCGGTGGAGACAAGCTCCTCCGCGACGACAATCACCTTCTTCGCGGCGAAGGCCACCTCCTTCTGGGAGCCCAGCAGGCCCCACACCTGCGCGTTCCCTTCCAGGTCGGCGCGCTGGCAGTGGATGATGGCCACGTCCGGCCGGAGCGCGGGGACGGCGGCCAGCTCCTGCCCGGTAAAGGGGCAAGTCACGGTCTTGATGGACGGATTCACGCGGGCGATGTCGCCACCGGCGTAGTTGTTCAGCGGCCAGAAGGGCAGGCCCGCGCTGCCCGCGAGCAGGCGGGACAGCAGTCCGAAGTGGGAATACTCCTCCAGCTCCAGGCGCTCGGGTGACGACGCCTCGCTGCGCCGGCGCAGCGCGTGGAGGCTGCCCACGCCCGGGTTGCCCGCCCAACTGAAGACGAGCTTGCGCACCGCGCCCGCCTCGATGAGCTGGTCATAGACGAGGTCCGGCGTGAGGCGGATGGCCGTGAGGTCCCGGCGTCCCTGGCGGATGATTTCATGGCCCGCCGCGAAGCAGATGAGGTGCGTGAAGCCATCAATGACCAACGAGCTGCCGTCCTTCACGGACTCGGCGATGGCTTCCTTCATGGAGCAGCGCTTGTTCATCGCTCGGGCCTCAGCGCTTCACGCCCGCCGCTGCGGGCTGGGGAAGAGGGGGCGCACGCGGGAGGGCCAGCTCCGTCAGGCACTCCTCGAGGACGCGCAGCATCACGTCCACCTCGTGCCGGCCCACGACGAGCGGCGGCGCGAAGCGGATGGTGGACTTGCCGCACGACAGCAGCAGCAGGCCCTTGCGGAAGGCGCGCTGCTCCAGCTCCGCCACGTAGGCGCTGGCGGGCTCGCGCGTCGCCGGGTCCACGAACTCCGCGCCCACCATGAGGCCCACGCCCCGGACGTCGCCAATGACGGGCCAGCGAGCCTGGAGCGCGCGCAGGCCGCGCAGCAGGTGCTCGCCCGTGTCGCGCACGGAGTCGAGCAGCCCCGCTACCACGTCCAGCGTGGCCAGCCCCGCCGCGCAGCACACGGGGTTTCCGCCGTAGGTGCTGCCGTGCGAGCCGCGCGGCCACGTCATCACCGACTCACGGGCGATGATGGCGCCCAGCGGCATGCCAGAGGCGATGCCCTTGGCCGACAGGAGGATGTCCGGCATCACCCCGAAGTGCTCCGCCGCGAACATCTTCCCCGTGCGGCCGATGCCAGACTGCACCTCGTCGAAGACGAGCAGGATGCCGTGGGCATCGCAGATTCGGCGCAGGTGCTGGAGGAACGACGCCGGCGGGATGACGTAGCCGCCTTCACCCAGGATGGGCTCCACGAAGATGGCGGCCACCTCGCGCGGGTCCACGTGGTTGACGAACCACTCCCGCTCCAGCAGCAGCGCCGGGTTGCACGCGTCGCCGCACGCGTTGGGCGCGCAGCCGTTGGGACAGCGGTACGGGTTCGCGTAGGGGAGGTGGATGACGCCGGGCAGCAGCGGCCCGAAGAAGGCGCGCTGGGTGACCTTGGAGGAGTTGAGGGAGATGGCGCCAAGGGTGCGGCCGTGGAAGCCGCCCTGGAAGGCCACCACGTACTGGCGGCGCGTGTGGTGCCGCGCCAGCTTGAGCGCGCCCTCCACCGCCTCGGTGCCGGAGTTCGTCAGGAAGACGCGCTTGGGACCCATCTCCGGCAGGTAGCTGGCGAGCCGCTCGCAGAGCCGGGAGAAGGTGTCGTAGTAGAAGTCGGTGCCGCAGATGTGCAGGAAGCGGTCGGCGGCCTCGTGGATGGCCTTCACCACGGTGGGGTGCGAGTGGCCGGTGGACGCCACGGCGATGCCCGCCATGAAGTCGAGGAAGCGGTTGCCGTCGACGTCGTACACCCACGGCCCCTCGCCGCGCTGGACGACCAGCGGATACTCCTTGATGTACGAGGGGGAGCTGTAGCGCTGGTCCACCGCGATGATGGCCTGCGCGTTCGGCCCCGGTGGAGCCACCTTCACTTCGGGATAGAGCTGGGTCATGGAGATTTCCTCGCGGGGGTTTCAGCCCATCCGGGTCTGCGCCTGCTCGCGCATGAACTGGGCGACGTAGTAGGGACCGCAGCCGCCCTTGCCGGACGCGCCGCTGCCCTTCCATCCACAGAACGACTGCACACCGGGCCACGCACCCGTTGTCGCGCCCGTGCGGCGGTTGGCGTAGAGGACGCCGGCCTCGGCTTCGGCCATGAAGCGCTCCACGTCCGCGGCGTCGCGGCTGAAGATGCCGGCGGTGAGGCCGTACTCGCAGTCGTTCGCCATCCGCAGGGCTTCATCCAGCGTGCTGAAGCCCGTCACGCCGACGAAGGGCAGGAACAGCTCGTCCCGCATCAGCCGGTGGCCGTGCGACAGCGCCGCCACGGTGGGGGCGACGAAGTGGCCCTTGGCGAGCGCGCCCTCCAGCCGCAGCCGCTCTCCGCCCGCGATGATGGCGCCGTCCCGGCGCGCCTCGTCCACCGCGCGCTCGAAGCGCCGCACCGCCGCCGTGTTGATGACGGGACCGGTGAACACGGACGCCAGCGCCGGGTCGCCCACCACCGCTTCCCGGGCCTTCTTCGCCAGCCCATCGGTGAAGTCGTTCAGCAGCGCCTCGTGCACGTAGATGCGGGACAGCGCGCTGCACTTCTGGCCCGACAGGCCGAAGGCGGAGCGGAAGCAGCCGTCGATGGCGGCCTCCAGGTCCGCGTCGCGGCAGACGATGGCCGGGTTCTTCCCACCCAGTTCCAGGAAGCACGGCCGCACGCGGCCGGTGGACATCACCTGGTGGAGATTCATCCCCACGGCCTTGCTGCCGGTGAACGACACGCCGTCCACGCCAGGGTGCCGCACCAGCGCCGCGCCCAGCGCCTCCCCTTCGCCGTGCACCACCTGGAAGACACCCGGGGGCAGGCCCGCGTCCGCGAGCGCCTGGTACAGGCCCTCCGCGCACCAGGGGGCCTCTTCGCTGGGCTTGAGGATGACGGTGTTGCCACCCAGGAGCGCGCCTCCGCTCATCCCCGCCGCGAGCGCCAGCGGGAAGTTGAAGGGCGAGATGACGGCGAAGACCCCGTAGGGCCGCAGGACGCTGCGCGTGTCCTCGTCGGGCGACAGGCGCGCCATGGGACGGACGAAGCCCTCCGCCTGCTCCAGTTGGCTGGCGTAGTAGCGCAGCAGGTCCGCGGACTCCTCCACGTCACCCAGCGACTCCAGCCGGCTCTTGCCCACCTCCAACGTCATCCGCGCCGACAGCTCCAGGCTGCGCTCGGAGATGAGGTCCGCGGCCCGGCGGAGGATGCGCACTCGCTCCTCCCAGGCCGTGGCGCCCCAGCCTCGCTGGGCCACTCGCGCCACGCGCACCACCCGGTCCAACTCGCTGACGGGCGTGCGGTGGAAGGTGGCGAGCAGCTCGTCCGGCCTCGCCGGGTTGCGGCGCTCCAGGAGGTCTCCGCTCCGCCAGGCCTCGCCGGCAATCCACGACGGCAGCGCTTCGCCCAGGCGCCCCCGCACGGTGTTGAGCGCCTCGTCGAAGCGCGCGTGCAGTGTGGACATGTCGGCGTCCAGCACCGAATAGGTGATGCGGAAACTCATGGCTCCCTCCGGAAGTAGTGGTTGATGCCCTGCGCGAGCGTGTCGACCAGCGCGTCGACCTCGGCCTCGGTGATGACCAGCGGGGGGCCCAGCATCAGCAGGTCCCCGTTCGTTCCGTCCGCGTGGCCGGTGTTGGACCAGAGGACGAGGCCGCGCTCGAACAGCTCGGCCATCAGCCCCTCCACCACCTTGCGCGAACGAGGGAAGGGGCGGCGGCTGTCGAGGTCCTCCACGAACTCGACGCCCGCCATCAGGCCCACGCCCTGCACCGAGCCCACATGGGGCAGGGGCCGCAGCGTCTCGCGCAGGCGCCGCTGGAGGTGGGCGCCCACGCGCGCGGCGTGCGCCACCAGGCCGTGCCGTTCGTAGTAGTCGAGTACCGCCAGCCCGGCCGCCGTCATCGCCGGGGCCTGGAGGTAGGTCTGCGCGTGCATGAAGCCGCCGGAGCCCTGCCGCAGCTCCTCCAGGTGCGCCTGCCGCACGAGCACCGCGCTCAGCGGCGCGTAGCCCCCGCTGATGCCCTTGCCGAGCACCAGCAGGTCCGGGGTGAAGTCGAACAACTCACTGGCGAAGAAGCGCCCGGTGCGACCGCAGCCGCACATGACCTCATCGGCGATGGTGAGGATGCCGTACTGCCTGCACAGCGCGCTCACGCGCTCGAAGTAGTCCGGCGGCGGAGGGGAGGCTCCGGCCGAGGAGCCAATCACCGGCTCCGCGATGAAGGCGGCGATGGTGTCCGGGCCCTCGCGGAGGAGCGCCTCCTCCATCAGCCGCGCGTAGTGCGCCGCGCCGTCGCGTTCGTAGTCTTCCAGGCCGGAGCGGTACGGGTAGGGCGCGGGCGTGGTGACGACCTCCGCCAGCATGGGGCCGAAGAACTGCTTGTAGTGGGGACGCCCCGACAGGGAGAGGGCGTAGAGCGTGTTGCCGTGGTAGCCGGGCACGCGCGCAATGACCTTCGTGCGCTGGGGCTGCCCGCGCGCCACGCAGAGCTGCCGGGCGAACTTCACCGCGGCCTCCACCGCTTCGGAGCCCGAGCCCAGGAACGCGGCGCGCTCCAGTCCCGCGGGCGCCAGCGCGCACAGGCGGGTGGCGAGTTGCTCCGTCACCTCGGTGGTGAAGTGGGTGCCGTTGACGTAGGCGACGCGCAGCAGTTGTTCACGGATGCGGTCCACCACCTCGCGGTTGCCGTGGCCCACGCTGGCCACGAGCGCGCCCGCCGAGGCGTCCAGGTAGCGCTTGCCTGTGGCGTCGAAGAGGTGGACACCCCGGCCGTGGGTCACCACGGGGAAGTCGCGCGCGAGGTCGCGCAGCAGCACATTCCCTTGCGGGTAGCGCACGCCCTGCCTGCCTTCGTCCCGCATCGTCCGTCCTCCACGCAGCGCGGACGACCGAGGTCGCCCGACAGGGCTCCCGCGTGGAAGAAGGGTTGTCACGATGCGCGGGTCGGCGCACACCAGGCCCCGGAGGAGCCCACGGACCGACCTTCGCCCCCACGGGCGACTGGACACACGAGCGGGGTTGGGTCGGAAAAGCCGAGGCGCGCGCGAAGACTGGCTGGAGGCTCCAGCGCTGCTCGGACCTTCCGGCCGTCCCACGCGGCTCCAGGTCGAAACCGTCCGTGGATTTCTCCCACGGGCGGATGCGGGCAGGTCTTCGGGCTCGTGAGCACTCCGGCCGGAGCCGGATTCCTACTGCTCGTCGCTTCCCAGCTCCCAGAGGGAGCCAGTGCGTGTGACGAGGTTCGTTCTCACCTACCGCTGCGGGGCAGCCCCGGATTCACACCGGGTTCCCTTTTAAGCCCAGGCCGAGGCCCAGGCACCAACATGGGGCGGTATGTACTGTCGGCCTTCTTGGACTGTCAAGGCAGGCTCGCGAACATGGACAGGTTCCGTCTTGAAGCGGGCGCGCATCCGACATCAAGGTTCGCGCCGCGCGCTCGATGGCGTCGGCGATGCGGAACGAACGTGGCACATCCAGACGCAGGTCCGCTCTTGCGCGCCGTGCCCGTAACTTCTGTCCCGCCCCGGTGTTGAATGAGGGGGGCCCTGCCAACTGGGGGCTCCCGTGCCTGGCTCACCGGAGGCGAAGACGCGATGAACCCACTGCTGACCCGTCGTCATCTGCTGCGCGCTCTGGGGTCGACGGCGGTGGGGCTTGCGTGGGCTCCGGGCTCCCTGGGACGGGCGCTCGCGTCCAGCCAGCTCGCCTCCACGCGAGGCACGCTGGTGACTGTCTTCCTGCGTGGCGGCGCGGACGGGCTCTCCCTGGTGCCTCCGGTGGAGGATGCCGCGTATCACCGGGCACGTCCCACGCTGGCGTTGAAGGCGCATGGCCCGGACGCCGCGCTGAAGTTGTCAGGGCCCTTTGGCCTGCATCCCAGGCTCGAAGCGTTGATGCCGCTGTGGCGTGATGGCCGGCTGGCGGTGCTGCACGGCGTGGGATTGCCGGCGCCGGTCCGCTCACACTTCGACGCGCAGGACTTCGTTGAATCCGGAACGCCGGGGCGCAAGTCGACACCGGATGGCTGGCTCAACCGCGCGCTGGACGAAGAAGAGGGCGTCGCGCTGCGCGCCGTGGCGTTGCAGCCCACACTGCCCCGGGCGCTGTTCGGAGACGCGGGGGCGGTGGCCATGGGGCGGCTGGAGGAGTTCCGGCTGAGGGGCGGGCGCAGAGGTGAGGAGGCCACCCGAGGCTTCAATGCGCTCTACGCGGGCGCCGTGGACGAGGCGCTGCGGACGACGGGCCAGGACGCTTTCGAGGCGATGTCGCTGTTGGACGAGGCGCGGCTGGCGAAGCGCGCTTCGCGTGCGGCGGTGGAGTATCCGAAGGGGCAGCTCGGACAGCGGCTGCGCGACATCGCGCGGCTCATCCACGGCGAGGTGGGGCTGGAGGTGGCGGCGACGGAGCTGGGAGGCTGGGACACGCATGCGGCTCAGGGCGCCGCGACGGGGGCGTTCGCCAACCGCTGCCAGGAGCTCGGAGGCGCGCTCGCGGCCTTCGCGCAGGACCTGGGGGCTCGGCTGGAGCAGGTGACGGTGGTGGTGCTCACGGAGTTCGGCCGCACGGTGCGGGAGAACGGCAGTCGTGGCACGGACCACGGCGTGGGCAGCGCGATGCTGGTGCTGGGAGGCGGCGTGAGGGGCGGCAAGGTGTACGGGCGCTTTGAGTCGCTGGAGGCGGAGCGCTTGCAGGACGGGCGCGATGTGCCCGCCTGGACGGACGTGCGCGCGCCATTGGCGGAAGTCCTGCGCGCCTGTCGGCCCGGTGTGGCGCTCCAGAAGGTATTTCCTGGCTTCATGTCGCCCCCGGGGTTGGGCCTGTTCGGATAGGCGCTGCGCTCATCTGTCGGCGCGTCACATCACCTCCGTCCGGGACAGACAGGGGAGCGGCCTTCCGCCGCCGCTCCCCCGCCCGAACACGTCCGCATTCACGTCGAGCCGCCACGGCCCTTCCGCGTCAGCTCATGTCCCGTCGCTCAGCGGCAGCAGGCAGACATCCCGCAGGCCGTATAGAGGCAGGTGAGCTCGTTGGGCGTGGGGGTGGCGGGGCAGGTGGCCTCGGCATCGCCGCCGGTGATGAACGCCAGCGTCGCATCCTCCAGCTCCATGACGGACGCGGGGCTGGCCGGAAGCGCGGCGCGCTCCGCGTCGGAGAGGCTGTCGTAGTAGTCGGCGTCACGCCAGGCGCGGAGGATGTGGTTCTTGTCGCTGTGGCTCATGGTGCTGCTCCTCTTGGGTTGTTGGGGGACTGCCTACGGACCGCCAACCCTCGCGGTGCCGGAGTTCGTCGGGAACGAAGCTGCGTCACGAGACGGGAGGCGCCAGGGAGAGCAGGTCCGCCACTCGCTCCGGCGCCGCGAGCCGCAACAATCCGTGGGCGATGCCCGCGAGCCCCACCATCAGTCCCGGTGTCTCGATGCTGTCGGGCAGGCCATGCAGATAGCCGTGTGACTCGATGCCCTGGAGGATGCCGCCCGCGAGCTGGTAGGTGCGCCGCAGCAGCGTGTCATCGTGCAGCGCGCGCGAGGCCTCCAGCAGGAAGAGCACGTTGCCCAGGTCGCCATGACACAGGCCATGGTTGTAGCCGAGGCCCCCGGTGAGCGTGGCCCGGACCGCCGCTGCGATTTCCTCACGCACCCGGTGGTCATCGAGCATGGGCAGTCCGGAGATGCGCGCCAACCCGATGCCGGGTGCGCCGTTGCACCAGCCACACATGAAGGCAGGTCCATCACCGCCGTGCAGGCCTGCGTCGGCGCGCAGGTCGGGCCAGTCGCCGGCCTCGGGCGAGAACCTGCCACGCTCATACGCCAGTGCCTCCATCGCCGCGGTGTGGAAGCGGGGCTCTCCCGTGGCGGAGGCCAGCCGCAGCAGCGCCAGCGCGATGCCCGCTGCGCCATGTGCCAGTCCGCACAGCGCCAGTCCGCCGGTCGCGGGTGAAAGCCAGCCCAGGCCCTGGGATTGGGGCGTGGCCGTCAGGAGCAGCTGCTCCCCACAGACGCGCGCGAGCCGTGACGCACGCTCGGATGGATGCTGCCCCACGAGCGTCAGCAGTCCGAACAGGGCGCCCGCGCAGCCACCCCCCAGGTCCAGGTGCTCGTCCTGTTCCACGAGAGGGGCAATGACATCAACGAAGGACTCGGCGGTCTCGAACAGCGCGCGCTCCCCCCACAGCGCCCCCAGGTGCGTCAGCGCGTAGAGGATGCCGCCCCAGCCATTGAGGATGCCCACTCCGCGGACCTGCGCTGGCGCGGTCTCCAGACGCCACGTCAGGTGACGCAGGGCGCCCCGGGCCGCCTGCGTGAAGCGCGCTTCCTCCGTCAGGGCACCGAGCTGCGCCAGCACCAGCGCGATGCCTGAGAGCCCCTGGTAGAAGTCCGTCCCCACCTGGACGAGCCGCCACTCCTTCGCGTCGGACATCTCGAGCGACAGCCAGTGGGAATGCCCCGCGCCCGAGAACGACAGGACCGCCAGTTGCTCTCCCACGCGTCGTGCCGCCGCCAACAGTGCGTCGGGATGCGCGGGTTCGGGCGTGTCGCGGAACGGATAGCGGGGGCGCGTGCCCGGGCTCGCCGCCATCCGGGCCCGGTCGAGCGCGCTTCGCAGCAAGGCGAGCTGCCGCTCGTGGTCCTCCGGTGACAGCCCCACAAGGCGTCGTCGCGCCCGCTCCAGTCCTGAGTCGTCGAAGAAGTCGGGCAGCCGGCGGCCCGTGCCCGACCACAGGTCCTTCGAGCCGGGCAGGGCGGTGAAGCGGGGGATGTCGCCGCGCTGCAGTTCCTCCTGCTCGAAGGGGATGAGGGCCGCCAGGTATGGGCGCTCCTTCACGGCCAGCCAGAGGTGGTCGAAGAAGCGCTGCCGGTCCAGCGCATCCCCCAGCGCATGGGGATGCATGCTCTCGTGCAGCAGGGCGTCGTAGCTGGCCGTGCCACGAAAGAGCACCCGCACGGGCGCGTGTTCGAAAGCCGCGAGCGGTCCTCCAGGGGCGAGCAGCGCCTCCCGGTGCTCGGCGAGCAGCCGGTACAGGGAGGAGAACCCCTGCGCGAGCGCGTCCGCCTGCACCGCCACGGAGACGTCCTGTCCCTCCATTCGAGGACGGTTCGCCGCGCCTGGAATCTCCATCCGCCGCCGCTCGAAGCGGAGCTGGTCCGTGCCGTGCGCCGTCGCCACCAGGTAGCCCAGTGGCGTGAGCTGTCCCTCGTTGGCACCCAGGGCGCTGAAGTCCACCTCCGTGCCGTCCTTCGCGCGCCAGGCAGGTTGGGGCAGCAGCCCGCTCTTGAGCACCGTGCCGTTCAGCACCGCGCCGGGTTGCATCTCCACGTCCCGCATGGAGGCCGCGAGCGTGTGTGGATGGAAGAGCGTCTCCAGGTCCACCAGGACGGGGTGCTCGCCCGCCGCGATGAGGTTTTCGTAATGGATGTCGGTGACGTCCAGCGCGTAGAGCAGCGCGACGAGCGCGCCCTGCCGAAGATGGAAGCGCCGCACCTCCTCGGCCGACTGGCAGGGCGCGGCCTCCACGTACTCCATCCATCCGTAGCCGTCCGAGGAGAGGACCTCGACCGTGCGCAGCGGAGGCGTGAGGCCGCGCGCGTTCAGCCAGGAGACGAGTTGCTGGAAGGTGGCCTCCGCTGCGAGCGGGCGCGGCTTGTAGACGAGCCGCAGCCCCGAGGCGAAGCGGAGCAGGAAGACGGTGCGGCCACCTCGGTGCGAATCTGACAGACCACCCTGGGCCTCCACCAGCGGGCCGGGAGGAGCGCCGCCGTGGAAGCGATGCCACAGCGTGGAGGCGTCCCGGGCCAGCCGCTGCATCAGCTCCACGCCCGTGGCTTCCCACGCGGCGATGGAGTCCACGGCTTGCCGCGCGAGCACCGGGTAGCGGTGGAGGATGTCCAGCGCCACGTCGCGGCGCCGGAGTTGCTGGGCGAAGTGCTGGAAGCGTGCTTCGGGCGTGTCTCCCTGGAGCCGTCCTTCGAGCTGAGCGATGCGCAGCTCCACCGCGAGCGTCCGTCCCAGCAAGGGCATCAACGTCCGTGGAAGCGGCGCGAGCAACAGGCGAGCCGTGTGCGCCGGCTCGAACGGCGCTTCGGGCGAGTCCCGCAGGCAGGTGCCCAGGGCGGAGACGAGCCGTGCGTGCGCTTCGTGGACGAGTGGCTCGACCAGGCAGAGCAGGGCCGCGCCCGGTGGCGTGGGCTCCGGCCAGGAGAAGGGTGGCGATTTCTCCGACGTGTAAGCCTGCTCGATGGCACGTTGCCACGGTGGCGGCGCTTCCATGCGTGCCTGCAGCGCCTCCGCGGGTTCTCCCAGGAGGGTGTACAGCTCCGCTTCCGCCAGCCCCGAGGCGCGCAGGCGCTGGGTCCAGAGCGAGTCCCGCGTAAGGGGCTCTTGTTTGCGCCAGCGCTCCAGTCTGCGCTGCGCGCGTGCCGCGTCCACCGCGTCCGGAGTGCCGCACAGCCTGAGCGATGGCAGCCGCTCCTCCAGGGCATGGCCCAGCACCCAATGAGACGTCACGCCTTCTCCCATCCAGGCGGCGGCCTGGGGCGTCCGAGTCGTCCTGTGGTCTGTCTGTGATAGCGCCTTCAATCGCTATCGTGGCATTGCCGCCGGGCCGAGCGCCAGGGGGCCTGGTCGGCTGCGGTGGGGATGACTGGTATTGCCCACTGCGAGCGTGACGCCATCCGCTGTCGCGCTGCGTCGCGAACTGCGGCACACTGGGTCAATGCCCCGGCTGCGCCGCATGCTCATCCTCCTCCTGGCCACCCTCGGTTCAAGCTACCTCGTGTTGTGTGTGGCGATGTTCGCGCTGCAGCGCTCCCTGCTCTACCCGGCCCCCAAGGGCACGCCGCCGCTGGCAGAAGGCGACGGCTTCAGCCGCCTGCCGCTGGAGGGAGGCTTGTACGTGGACCTGTTCCACCTGCCGGCGCCTCCGGGCGCGCCCACGGTGGTGCACTTCCATGGCAACGGGGAGCAGGTGCTGACGCAACTGGGCCTGGGCCGCTTGATGCGAGCGAGGGGGCTGGGCTTCCTCACCGTCGAATACCCGGGCTATGGCGCGTCGCCGGGGCGCCCCACCGAGGAGGGTATCTACGCCGCGGCGGACGCGGCGCTCGCGTGGCTGCGCGCGAAGGGCGTCACGGCGCAGCAGACGGTGCTCAGTGGCCGCAGCCTGGGGACGGGCGTGGCGGTGGAGATGGCGCGGCGGGGGCACGGCGCCCGGGTCATGCTCGTGAGTCCGTACACGTCCATCCCGGACCTCGGGGCCACGGCCTTTCCCTTCCTGCCCGTCCGCCTGCTGGCCCGGGACCGGTATGACACCGCGTCCAAGGCCGCCGCCTTGAAGCTCCCCGTGCTCATCATCCACGGCGAGGAGGACACCCTCATCCCCGTGGACATGGGGCGCCGGCTGGGCACGCTCTTCCCCCAGGCCGTGGTGGAGACGGTGGCCGGGGCGGGGCACAACGATGTCCTCGAAGACGCTGGAAAGGTTTACAGACATCGGATGGCGTCATTCGCGCTGGGAGAACCATGAACGGCGGAGCTCGCTGGACTTGACGCTGTTTGTCATTGTCTCCGACCGGACAGCGAATCGTGGGTGTCTGGCTTCATTGGGAGCCGGGTGGGAGACTGGTGCGCGCTTCAGCTCCTCCTCGACTGCAAGGAAATTCCCATGCGAAACGTCATGTCCGTGGTGGTGTCGTTGAGTGCCTCGCTCCTGTTGGCCTGCGGGCCCGTCCCGGAGACTGGCGAAGACGACGCGCTCTCGGAGGAAGCTGCCACCCGGACCGACTCCCTGTCCTGGCGGGATGCTCCCGTCTGTGGTGACGGCGTGTGCTGCATGGAGCGGATGTCGGAGTGTCCTTCCGACTGCCCGAACGGAGATGGCGGGCTGGGCGGCACGGTTTGTTACATCAACCCCTATTGAGCACAGGGCGCTCCGGCTTGCCCAAGGCCACCGCGACTCCTACGCTCCCTGCCGCCGGCGCGGTCCTTGTGCCGGCGTCCACCGGGAGCCCGCCGCATGTCAAACCCCACCGCACCCGTCATCGGCATCATTGGCGGCAGTGGCCTGTACCAGATCGATGGCCTGACGGACGTCGAATGGAAGAAGGTGACGTCCCCCTTCGGTGAGCCTTCGGACGCGCTGTGCTTCGGCACGCTGGGAGGGCACCGCGTCGTCTTCCTTCCGCGTCACGGTCGAGGCCACCGGCTGGCGCCGACGGACATCAACTTCCGCGCGAACATCGACGCGCTCAAGCGCAGCGGGGTGACGGACCTGCTGTCGCTGTCCGCCGTGGGGGGCCTGCGCGAGGAATACCCACCGGGCACCTTCGTCGTCGTGGACCAGTTCATCGACCGGACCTTCGCCCGGGACAAGAGCTTCTTCGGCACGGGGCTGGTGGCGCACGTCTCCATGGCGAAGCCGGTGTGCTCGCGGCTGGGGGACGCGGTGATTTCCGCGTGCGAGGGCCTGGGCGTCGTCGCGCGCCGGGGCGGCACGTACCTGGCCATGGAGGGGCCGCAGTTCTCCTCCATCGCGGAGAGCCACCTGTACCGGAGCTGGGGCTGTGACGTCATTGGCATGACGAACATGCCGGAGGCCAAGCTCGCGAGGGAGGCGGAGCTCTGTTACGCGACGGTGGCCATGGTCACCGACTTCGACTGCTGGCATCCGGACCATGACGCCGTCACGGTGGACCAGGTCGTCTCCGTGCTGCTGGGCAACGCGGGCAAGGCGAAGGGGCTGGTGAAGAACGTGGTGCCGCTGCTCGGGGCACACACCGGCCCCTGTGCCCAGGGCTGCCACAAGGCGCTGGACCACGCCATCATCACCGCGCCCCCGGCCTGGGACGCTGGCATGGTGGAGAAGCTGTCCGCGGTGGCGGGCCGGGTGCTGCGCCGATGAAGGTCCATGGCAAGCCGATGCGCTCCATCTGGCTGGCGCCGGACGCACAGGCGGCGGAGGCCATTGACCAGACGCGGCTGCCACATACGCTCGTCACCGTGCGGCTGACGACGTTGGATGAAGCCGCCCATGCCATCCGGAGCATGCAGGTGCGCGGCGCGCCCCTCATCGGTGCCACCGCGGCCTATGGTGTCTGGCTGGCTTTGCGCGTGGATGCCTCGGACGGCGCGCTGGAGCACGCGCTCGCGGTGCTGCGGGGCACGCGGCCCACGGCCGTGAACCTGCACTGGGCCCTGGACGACATGCGCCGGCGCCTGGCGCCGCTGCCTCCCGCTGAGCGAGTGGCTTCCGCGCTTCGCCGCGCCGAGGCCATCAGCGACGAGGACGTGGCCATCAACCGCGCCATCGGTGCGCACGGCCTGAAGCTCCTGGAGGCGGCCTGGGCGCGCAAGGGCCGCCAGGGCCGGCTGGAGGTGCTCACGCACTGCAACGCCGGCTGGCTGGCCACGGTGGACTTCGGCACCGCGCTCTCGCCCATCTACCAGGCGCACGACGCGGGCATCCCCGTGCATGTCTGGGTGGACGAGACGCGCCCGCGCAACCAGGGCGCGCAGCTCACGGCCTGGGAGCTGGGGCAGCACGGCGTCCCGCACACCGTCATCGCGGACAACGTGGGGGGCCACCTGATGCAGCACGGACAGGTGGACCTGTGCATCGTCGGCACGGACCGCACCACGGCCCAGGGCGACGTGGCGAACAAGATTGGCACCTACCTCAAGGCGCTGGCGGCAAAGGACAACGGCGTGCCCTTCTACGTGGCGCTGCCCTCGCCCACCCTCGACTGGACGCTGCGGGACGGGGTGCGTGAGATTCCGATTGAGCAGCGCGATGGCGCGGAGCTGAGCGACGTCACCGGACGGTTGGCGTCGGGCGAGGTGGCCACGGTGCGGATTACCCCCGAGGGGAGCCCCGCCGCCAACTACGCCTTCGACGTGACGCCCGCGAGGCTGGTGACGGCGCTCATCACCGAGCGCGGCGTGTGCCCGGCTTCGCACGAAGGGCTGCTGTCGCTCTTCCCGGAGCGGCGCGGGAGGACGGAATGAGCGGTGCGTGTGAGCACCTCGCCCTGCGCGAGTCGATGATTGCCACCGCGCGGCGGATGAACGCGTCCGCGCTCAACCAGGGCACCTCCGGCAACCTGAGCGTGCGCGTGGAGGACGGCTTCCTGCTGACGCCCACCGGCATGGACTACGACGCGCTGGTGCCGGAGGACCTGGTCCTGATGCGCTTCGATGGCAGCCACGAGGGCCGCCGGAGTCCGTCGTCGGAGTGGCAGCTCCACTTGGACATCCTGGCCGCGCGGCCGGAGGTGGGCGCGGTGCTGCATGCGCACTCGATGTTCTGCACCACGCTGGCGTGCCTGCACCGGGACATTCCCGCCTTCCACTACATGGTGTCCGCGGCGGGCGGCACGGACGTGCGCTGCGCGCCCTACGCCACGTTCGGCACCGCGGAGCTCGCGGCCCACGTGCTGGGCGCGCTGGAGGGCCGCAAGGCCTGCCTGATGGCGAACCACGGCATGGTGGCCCTGGGCAGGGACCTCCCGGCGGCCTTCAAGCTGGCCGTGGAGGTGGAGACGCTGGCCGCCATGTACTGGCGGGCGCTCCACGTGGGTGAGCCGGTGCTGCTGGACGGCGCGGAGATGGCGCGCGTACTGGAGAAGTTCAAGACGTACGGCCAGCAGCCGACGCCCCCGTCGCGCGAAGGGTGAGGACCGTCACCTCCGTCGGCACGCCGATGCGGAAGGGCAGCCAGTGCCCCGTTCCGCCGGACACGTAGAGCTGGTGGTCGCCGTGGCGGTAGCGGCCCAGCATGTACTTGAAGGCGAACCAGAAGGCCGGGACACCCAGGAAGGCCACCTGTCCGCCGTGGGTGTGGCCGGCCAGCGTCAGCCGGGCGCCGCGCTCGGCCGCGAGCGGGAAGAAGTCCGGGTGGTGCGTCAGGCACAGCACCACCTCTTCGGGCGCCACGTCCCGGAAGCTGGCCTCCGCGGACTGCTGCATGCGCTCCGCCTTCACGCGGTGACTGCGGCCGGACATCGGGTAGTCCACGCCCACCACGCGCACGCGCTGGCCGGCGTGCTCGAAGGCGTGGGACGCGTCCACCAGCAGGCGCACGGGGCCGCCGCGCGCCTCCACGTCGGCGTAGGCCTGGCGGATGGCCCCCAGGCCGCGCCAGTGCTCGTGGTTGCCCAGGATGGCGAGCATGCCGTGGCGGGCCGCGCACTCCGAAAGCGCCGCCATGGTGCCGTCGAGCTGGTCCAGGTCGTCGATGAGGTCCCCGGTCATCACCTGGAGGTCCACCTTGGCGTCGTTCATCGCCCGCACGGCGCTCTGCAGGTACTGGGTGTCGATGAAGGTGCCGACGTGGACGTCCGTAATCTGCCCGATGCGGAACCCGTCCATCGCCGGGGGCAGGCCGGGGAGGTGGATGTCGACTTCGCGGACGGAGAACTGCGTGTAGCCATTGGCGAGCCCCACCGAGCTCGTCCCGGCCGCCAGCAGCGGCACCGCGCCCGAAGCCAATCCCGCCCCTCCGGTGAACCTGGCGCGCCGATGAGGACCAGCATGATGATGGCGACGGACCAGCCCACGGAGAAGACGCGCAGGGCCGCATCCCCCACGGGGAGCTGCGCGTGCCGTCCGGCCACCGCGGAGTAGAGCCACGCCGCCAGGGACAGGAAGGTCCCCAGGGCGAAGACGCCCAGGCGCCACTTCCGGAGCAGGCCGGGCCACAGGGACCGGAGCACGGCCCAGGCGCCGACGTTGAAGACGAGGAGGAACAGCAGCCTGCCCATTTACGGTGCTCCCTTGGCGTGGAGGGGGGCAGTCATAGCCGGGGAGGGCGACATGCGCCGCAGGAAGTGGCTGAGGGACAGGGGCAGGGCAGTCATCTGGCGGGCGTGTGGGGAATCAGGCGGTGGAGGGGCCCGCTGCCGGGCCGTCCCCTGGATGGCCCCTCTACGCTTGGAGTGGGTGTCCCATTCCTCAGCGCTCAGTCCCGGCCGGGGCTGGCCATCCGCAGGTGGGCGTGGAGCGTCTCGGTGCGCAGGTAGAGGAACTGGGCATCGCCGAAGGCCAGGGCATCGCCGTCGTTGAGCATCGGCTCCTGGTCCGGCCCCAGCGAGGACGCGTTGACCCAGGTGCCATTCATGGAGCCCCCGTCACGCACCGAGCAGTCACCTGCCTGGGCGTGCCACCTCAGCGTCGCGTGGTGCTTGGACACGGACGGGTCGGGCACCACCAGGGAGCAGCCTTCGATGCGCCCCACCGTGAACGCCTGTCCCTCCGCCTCCGGCCGGAGGAAGTGGACCTCCAGGGTATCGAACCCGCGCAGCATGACGAGCAGCCGGTCCACGAGCCGTGTCCGGTGGGCCATGCCCACGGTGCGTGCCTCGCCGAGCCGCATGGCCACCTGTTGGAAGACGGGCTCGGGAGGCTGTTGGACCAGCACGACGCGGCCGGATGCTTCGAGGAAGGCCTCCAGGGTTGCCAGGGCGAACGGGCGCAGTTGCTTGACGGACGGCATGGTGCCCGCACCTTAAACCGCGTTGCGCGAAGTTGGCGCCGGACTGCGTCCTTCCCCCGTGGAGTGTCCACCGTCTGTCGGGGGCCGCCGCTGCCTGGAACGTTCGCGGACCTGCCGGCCGCCGACAATCCCGTTCACGAGGGCGTGCGCCGGGACGATGACGGACGCGAACAGGTGGATCGCTTCCTGCGTCCGGACGGGCAGGTGGAGGTCACCTGCGACGGCATCTGCCTGGGTGGCAACTAGCACCCAGGCAGGCGCTTGCTCCGCAGATGCGCGAGGCGGCTTCGGCGCGGCCTACGTCGCCGCGTCCGGCTTCAGGTTCTTGAGCAGGTGGTCGCCGTAGTCCTCACGCAGCTTCGTCTTGAGGAACTTGCCGGTGGACGTGCGTGGCACCTGCGGGACGAAGACATAGTCATCCGGCAGCCACATCTTCGCGAAATGGCCCGCCAGGTGCGCGGTCAGCTCCTCCTTCGTGACGTGCAGTCCATCCTTCAGTGCCACCGCGGCCAGCGGGCGCTCATCCCACTTCGGGTGCTTCCCGGCGAAGACGGCCGCCTCCAGCACCGCCGGGTGCGCCATCAGCGCGTTCTCCAGCGCCACGGACGAAATCCACTCCCCTCCCGACTTGATGACGTCCTTGCTCCGGTCGCAGATGCGCACGTAGCCCTGCGCGTCGATGGTCACCACGTCGCCCGTCTTGAACCAGCCGTCCTTCGTGAAGCGGTCCTCGCCCTCGTCGCTGAAGTAGGACGACGCGACCCAGGGCCCCCGGACCTCCAGCTCGCCCATCGTCTCCCCATCCCAGGGCAGCAGCGTGCCGTCGTCGCTGGCGACGCGCGTCTCCACGAAGGGCAGCGCGAACCCCTGAGACGCCCGCGCCGAGGACTTCACCTCATGCGTCGCCTGCCGCAGCGGCCCCTTGAGCTTCGCCATCGTTCCGACGGGGCTCATCTCCGTCATGCCCCACGCGTGGACCACTTCCAGGCCGTGCCGCTGCTGGAAGCCCTCAATCAGCGACGGAGGCGCCGCCGAGCCACCAATCAGCATGGACCGCATGCTGCTCAGGTCCCACTTGTTCGGCGACTGGTCCAGCAGCGCCAGGATGCCAATCCAGATGGTGGGCACGCCGCCCGCCATGGTGACCTTCTCCGCCGCCATCAAGTCCAGCAGGGAGGCCGGGTCCAGGTGCGGTCCCGGGAACACCAGCTTCGCGCCGGTGAGCACGGCGTCGAAGGCCAGCCCCCACGCGGCGGCGTGGAACATGGGCACCACCGGCATCACCGCGTCCGCCTCGCGCATGCCCGTCACGTCCGTCATGCAACACGCCAGGGCGTGCAGCACGGTGGAGCGGTGGCTGTAGAGCACGCCCTTCGGATTGCCCGTGGTGCCTGACGTGTAGCAGAGCATCGACGCGGAGTTCTCATCGAGCCGGGGAAAGTCGAAGTCCGGGGACTCGGCCGCCAGCAGCGCTTCGTAGTCCAGCGTCCCCTCCGGCGCGGGGCCCGCGTCCGGCACCACGATGACGTGGCGGATGCCAGGCACCGCGTCCTTGAACTTCTCGAACAGCGGCAGCAGCGAGCGGTCCACCACCACCACGGAGTCCTCCGCGTGCCGCGCGATGTAGCCCAGGTCGTTGGGGTGCAGGCGCAGGTTGAGCGTGTGCACCACCGCGCCCATGCACGGCACGCCGTAGTACACCTCCAGGTGCCGGTAGTGGTTCCAGCTCAACGTGGCCACCCGGTCCCCCGCCTTCACGCCCAGCCGCGTCAGCGCGTTGGCCAGCCGGCACGTGCGCGCGTGAAAGTCCGCGTACGTGTAGCGGTGCAGCGACTTGTCCGGGTTGCGGCTGACGATTTCCGAGCGCGGGTAGAACGTCCGCGCGCGCTCCAGCAGGTGGCTCAGCGTGAGCGGGAAATCCATCATGCGGCCTGGCAGCATCGGCACCCTTCCTTGTGGACGGCGTGAGGAAGGGCTGATGCTAGCGGAGCGCGGACCCCTGCTTCATCCGCGTCCCGCGATGCCGCGTCGCGTCAGCCGAAGAAGACCTGGGCGACCTCGAAGAACTCCTGCGGGACGCGCTTGAGCTCGCGGGTGGCGTCGGCCAGGTCCACGCTGATGATGTCGTTGCCTCGCAGCGCGGCCATCTTCCCGAACTCGCCGCGGGCCACCATGTCGCAGGCGTGGACGCCGTAGCGGGTGGCGAGCACGCGGTCATGCGGGGTGGGCGCGCCGCCGCGCTGGATGTGGCCCAGCACGGACACGCGCGTCTCGAAGCCGGTGCGCCGCTCGATTTCCTGCGCCAGGATGGTGCCCACGCCGCCCAGCCGCGGCCTGCCTGCCTCGTCCAGCGAGCCGCTGGTGACGAGCTGCTCCTGCTGGTCCGCGGACAGCTTGATGCGCGTGCCCTCCGCCACCACGACGATGGAGAAGGTGCGCCCGCCCGCGTGGCGGCGCTGGATGTGCTCGGCCACCTTCGGCAGGTCGGCGGGAATCTCCGGCACCAGGATGACGTCCGCGCCGCCGGCGATGCCCGCGTAGGTGGCAATCCAGCCCACGTGACGGCCCATCACCTCGCAGACGATGACGCGCTTGTGCGACTCCGCGGTGGAGTGCAGCCGGTCAATGGCCTCGGTGGCGATGGAGACGGCCGTGTCGAAGCCGAAGGTGAAGTCCGTGGCGTTGATGTCGTTGTCGATGGTCTTGGGCACACCGACGATGCGCAGCCCTTCCTGCGACATGCGCGTGGCGGCCGACAGCGTGCCTTCACCGCCAATGGCGATGACGGCGTGGATGCCGTTGCGTTCAATGGCGCGCTTGACGCGCTCCAGCCCGTTTTCGACCTTGAACGGGTTGACGCGCGAGGTGCCGAGGATGGTGCCGCCCCGGTGGAGGATGCCGGACGTGGTTTCACGCGTGAGGCGGAAGTGGCTGTCCTCCAACAACCCCTTCCAACCATCGCGGAGGCCCATCATCTCGAAGCCGTGGGCGTTGGCGCGGCGGACGACGGCGCGGATGACGGCGTTCAGGCCGGGGCAGTCGCCCCCGCCGGTGAGCACGGCGACTTTCATGGAAACGTTCTATCGCGCCCGGCGCCAGACGCGATGTCCAAGTTTGCCCGAGCGCTCACCCGGGGACCTTCCAGCCGTCTACCCGAACACCGGGGGATTCCGCCGGGCCCAGGGGCGGGCCGCCTCCAGCTGGGCCGCGAGCCGGAACAAGGTGGCTTCATCTCCGAAGCGCCCCATGAACTGAACGCCCACGGGCAGGCCGTCCGCGCTCCAGTGGAGCGGCACGCTCATGGCGGGCAGCCCCGCGGTGTTGGCCAGCGGGCAGTAGGACGCGAAGGCGGCCGCGCGGAGCAGCGGCGCCAGGGGCTCACCCGGTGGCGAGGTGAACGTGCCCAGCGGCGGCGGGAGCTCGTTGAGGGTGGGCATCAGCCAGACGTCCACGTCGTCGAAGTGACGGAGCGCGGCGCGGCTGTGGCGCTGCAGCTCCGCGCTGGCGCGCAGATAGGCGGACAGGCCCTGGTCCAGGCCGTATTGGTAGAGCGCCCAGGTGAAGGGCTCGAAGTGCGCAGCCTCCGGGCTGCGTCCCAGCCGCTCGGCCAGCGCGTCGATGCCGAAGACGACGCCCGCGGTCCACACAGTGATGAAGTGTTGGCCCACCGCGTCATCGCCGGGCACTTCCAGGCTGCCCTCGTCCACGATGTGGCCCAGGTCCTCCAGCAGCCGGGCCGCGGCGTGGATGGCGGCCAGGCACTCCGGGTGGATGGCGGCGCCCATGGCGTTGCGCACGGCCACGCGGATGCGCAGGCGGCCCGGGGGCGTGTTGACCTCCTGGGTATAGGGGCGGGCCTTGGCCGGGGCCTGGTACGGCGTCCCGGCGTCCGCGCCGCAGGTGACGTCGAGCAGCGCCGCGCTGTCTCGAACGGAGCGGGTGAGGGCGTGCTCGGTGACGAGCCAGTGATAGGCGTCCGCGATGTCGCCGCCAAGGGGGTTGCGGCCTCGGGTGGGCTTGAGGCCGAAGAGGCCGCAGGCGGCGGCGGGGATGCGGATGGAGCCGCCGCTGTCCGTCGCGTGGGCGAAGGGCACCATGCCGCTGGCCACCGCCGCCGCCGCGCCGCCGCTGGCCCCGCCCGGAGCGCGCGAGGTGTCCCAGGGGTTGAGGCAGGGCCCGTGCAACGCGCCCTCCGTGGTGGGCAGCAGGCCCATCTCCGGCGTGTTCGTCTTGCCCAGCACCACCAGGCCGCTGCGCCGGTGGCGCTTCACCAGCTCACTGTCCTGGTCCGGAACGTGGCCCTTCCCGAAGCGCGAGCCGTGGGTGAGCGGGTGCCCCTCCTGGGCCGTGAGCAGGTCCTGGAGCAGGAAGGGGACGCCGGTGAAGGGCCCCGGGGGCAGGGTCCCCCGGGCACGCTCGCGCGCCTGGTCGAACTGCGTCTGGACGACCGCGTTGAGTGTCGGGTTGTGGCGCTCGATGCGGGCAATGGCCGCATCCACGAGCTCGAGCGGCGTGGCCTCCCGGCGCCGGACGAGCTCCGCCTGTGCCGTCGCGTCGAGACTGACAAAGGGGTCCATGTCCCCGACTCTGTCATGTTTCACGCGGCCTGGAAGCGCACCCGGCGCATGCCTATGTTTCAGGTCCATGCACATCCGCGTCTTTGATTCCGAGCGGGAGGCCGCCGCCGCGTGTGCCCGGCGAATCGCCCGAGCGGTGGAGGCACGCCCCTCCCTGGTGCTGGGGCTCCCCACGGGGCGCACGCCGCTCAACGTGTACCGGGAGCTGGTGGAATTGTTCACACGCGACGGTCCGGACTGGACCCAGGTCCGCACCTTCAATCTGGATGAGTTTCTGGGTGTGTCAACGGACGACGCGGGCAGCTTCCGCGCCTACATGGAGCGGCACCTCTTCCAGCACGTCAACCTGTCGCCCGCGCACATCCACTTCCTGGACGGCGCCGTGGAGGACGCGGAGGCGGAGTGCGCGCGCTACGAGGCCCGGCTGGCCGAAGCGGGCGGGCTGGACCTGGTGCTGCTGGGGCTCGGTTCGAACGGGCACCTGGCCTTCAACGAGCCGGCGGACGGGCTGCGCGCGCGGTGTCACCGGACGCGGCTGAGCCGCCAGACGCGCGAGGCCAACCTCATGCTCTTCGGGGAGGACCCGTCGCGTGTGCCCATGGAGGCGCTCACGTTGGGCATGGCCAGCATCGCCCAGGCACGGCAGGCGCTGCTGCTGGCCTTCGGCGAGGCCAAGGCGGAGGCGGTGCGTGGCATGGCGGAGGGCCCCGTGTCCTCCCGGTGCCCCGCGTCGTTCCTCCAGCTCCACCCGGACGTCGAGGTGTGGCTGGACCCGGCGGCGGCCCGCGCGCTGTCCTGAAGAAACTTCAGGAAGTGAACGTGCGATAACCTTCGAGAGGCCCATCCCAGGGCCCCGCAGCCCTCCATTCCCCCTGGAGCAGCGTCATGTCCTCGATTGGAAGCGCCGGTTCCCGTCCCTCGTCGTCCTCCCAGAGCCGGACGGTGGAGCCCAAGGTGGCGCAGAAGGCCCCCGCCGAGGCCAGGCCGGCGCCTTCGGGCAACGCCGTGAAGGACGCGGTCGCCGGGCGCTTTCGTGACGGCTTCGACGCCGCGCCGCGCGGGGCGGCCCCCCAGCGCAAGCCGGTGCTGTCGGAGGTGGGCGGCTTCATCGAGAGCGCGGGGCAGCGGCCGGAAGCCCTGGCTTCGAGCACGCTTCCCCCGACGACTCGGGCGGCGGCGCCCACGGTGTCCACCGACGCGGCGGGGCGCACCGTGGTGGACCTCTCCAGCGGCAACGACACGGCCACCGTCTCCCAGACGGCGGACGGCGGGCTCCAGGTGCGCTCGGGCGGCAACACGGTGACGCTCACCGCGGAGCAGGCACGGACGGCCATCATCCGAGGCGGTGACGGCAACGACACCATCACCGTGGATGCCAGCGTCACCCAGGACGTCCGCATCGAAGGCGGCGCGGGCGACGACACGCTGGTGGGCGGCGCGGGCAATGACAGGCTGGACGGCGGCGCGGGCTCCGACATCATCCGGGGCGGCGCGGGCAACGACGCGCTGCGCGGCGCGGACGGCGACGACTACCTGGATGGCGGCGCGGGGGATGACCGGATGTACGGCGGCGCGGGCCGGGACGTGATGTACGGCCTGGACGGCGAGGACCGCATGTCCGGCGGCGCGGGGCGTGACTACCTGGACGGCGGCGCGGGCAATGACTTCGTGTCGGGTGGCGACGGCGATGACCAGGTCCTCGGCGGCCGTGGGGACGACGCGCTGGTGGGCGGCCGTGGCAATGACGCGGTTGCCGGTGGCCTGGGCCAGGACACCGTCCGCGGCGGCGCGGGCGACGACAAGCTCTACGTCCAGGACGACGACGACGTGCGAAACCTGGAGGCCGGTGACACGCGGCAGGTGGTGGACATGTCCGGCGCGGACACGCTGGGCAGCTCCGTGTCGGTGACGGGCAGCGCGGACTTCACGGCGCGCACGCAGTCGGACCTGGACGCGCTGCGCTCGCTGCCGGAGGGGCAGGCGCTGCTGGCCCGGCTGGACGGCAGCGGCCGCTCGACGACCATCCGCGAGACGAACCGCGGCAACACGGCCGGCGCCACGAACTTCAACGATGGCTACATGAGCGCGGATGGGACGCCGGGCCCCGGCACCGACTCCCAGGTGAACTACAACCCCTCCCGCATCTCGATTGGCGGCGAGGAGTGGATGAACCGGCCGCCCGTGGTGGGCCTCTTCCACGAGCTGATTCACGCCTCGGACTTCGTCACGGGCACGCTGCCGCCTGGCTCGACGGATGGCGTCATCAACGTGGAGCAGTCCACGGTGGGCCTGCCGTATGACCATGACGGCGACCCGAGCACGCCCCGCATCGAGGCGGACCGCTCCACGGAGAACGACCTCCGCGACGAGCTGAACCTGCCGACCCGTCCGCGCTACTGAGCCTTTGGCGAAGGTGACGCATGCGCGCACCCGGGTGGATAGGATGGGGCCTGGGCGCCGCGTTGCTGCTCGGCTGTGTCCGAGCGGCCGCGGGCCCCGTGGAGAGCGGGAGGACACGCGTGGCTGAGGCGGACGTGGAGCTGAAGGTGAAGCCGGTGGAGCGCACCGCGGAGGCGCTGGTGCTCTCCTACGAGGTGCACAACCGCGGCGCGCGAGCGCTCTGGCTCGTGGAGGGCCTGTACGACGAGAGCCCCTCCGGCCAGCGCCAGCTCGCGCCAGAGAAGGCCTACGTGGCGCTGGGGGGCGGCGGCGAGGTGGTGGTGTCGCGGATGCTCCTGCCCTTGCCGGAGAACCTGCTCGTGGAGGCGCCGGAGGTGCCCGCCGTGCACCGCGTGGATGCGGGGCAGACGGTGCGCCGGCGCGTGGTGCTGCCGCTGCCGCTGACGGCGTGGTCGCCGTATGACACCGGGCCGTCGGAGACGCTCCCGCTCGACGCGGTGAAGGCGCTGCGCCTGCGCGTGGGCTACGTGCCGGACGCGCCGGAGCTGAAGCGTCACGCGGCGCGCGACTCCCAGGGCACGGCCTACGAGGTGCCGGAGTTCGGCCAGACGCGCACCGCGCAGCGCGTGCTCGAAAGCGCGCCGCTGCCTGTGCCCACGGGGGCGGCGAAGTAGGCCGTTGCCGCCGCCGCGCTCGTGGGGCCAGCGGGAGCTGCGCCTGGACGCGGGCGCCATCCCGCGTCGCGGCTCAGCTCCGCCCGTTCGCCACGGGCGCCGCGGACCGCTTCGGCTCCTTCGCCGCGGAGGCCGGGGCCTTCGTGCGTGCCGGCGCCGTGGGCTTCGGCTTCGCCACGGGCTTCACCTTCCGGGGCGGAGGCGGGCGCGTCAGCTCCCACGCCGCGAGCACCTTGGGCACGTAGAACTCCGTCTCCCCATTGCGCGGCACGCGGCCATTCACCGCGCCTGGGCCCGCGTTGTACGCGGCAACCGCGAGCCGCACGTCACCGAAGCGCCGCAGCTGCTGGGCCAGATAGCGCGCGCTGCCGTCAATCGCCGGCGCCGGGTCGAACGGGTCCTTCACGCCCAGCATGGCGGCGGTGCCGGGCATCAGCTGTCCGGGCCCCATGGCGCCCGCCGGGGAGATGCGGTGCACGCGCGTCTCCGACTCCACCTGCACCAGCGCGCGCAGCAGCCCCGCCGGAAGGCGGTGCTTGCGCTCCGCCGCGTCGATGACGGGCTCCAGCGGCGCGTGTCCCTCCACCAGGCACGAAGGCCGGTGCTCCAGGTACGCGCGCAGCGCGCCCGCCTTGGCCTCCAGGAAGGAGAAGGACAGCGGCGACACGAAGCTGCCACCCAGCCATGCCACCGCGACGTTGAGCAGCACCACCGGGGCCAGCGCGCACGGCAGCCACCACGCCCAACCGGGCACCGTCATCCCCGCACGCCGTGCCGCCCGCTTGCGTCCCACCCCTCCACCCTTAGGGGCGCTTGGGGCCCCCGTCCAGCTTCCGGCGCCCGGGGCGGGGCTCCGGGGGCAGGCGCAGCCCGTCCAGCACCAGCGTGGTGAGCGCGTCCGGAAGCTCCAGCGGGTTGCCGATGTCCTCCTCGCTCAGCACCGCCAGCAGCAGCCGCTCCACGGCGCCCACCACCGCCAGCCCGCTCACCGCCGGACGGATGGGGCGCAAGAGCCCGCTGGTGTGCGCCTTCTGCGTGATGTCCACCGCGTGCCGCGCCACCAGCCGCGCCAGCTCCGCCACCTTCGTTCGCGCCCCCACGGCGGGCCCCCGGGACTCCTGGAGGTAGAGCCGCACCACGCCCGGGTACTGGAGGAGCGCGCTGGCAATCACCGCCGCCACCGCGCGGTACGCGTCGAACATGGCCTCCACGTTGCGCGCCTCCGCCAGGGCGTGGCCGCACGTCTCCAGCCCCGCCAGCAGCTCGCGGCGCACCGGCGCCAGCAGGCCGTCCACCAGCGCCGCCTTGTCGTCGAAGTACCGGTAGAACGTCCCCTTGGCCACCCCGGTCGCCTGGGTGATGTCGTCAATGGTGACGCCCTCCAGGCCCCGCTCCAGGAACAGCTTCAGCGCGGCGGCCTCCAGCGCCTGGGCCCGCTCCCGCCGGTGGGCCTCGCGGCGGCCTCCAGGCCGGGCGGGCGGCTTGTCCGTCTCCTGGGCGTCATCCGCCCGCGTGCCATCCCGGCTCGCCATCGCCGTGCGCTCCCGTCCGTTGCGTGATAGAAAAAGAGTGACCAGATAGTCATTATGGGCAGCGAAGCGCCGGCCGCGCGCTTCGCCGGAGGCGAGCATGATCGGCATCCCCCTGGGCTGGGTTTACTCCAATTTCGGTGAATGGGTCCTTCACAGGTCCGTCCTGCACGGCCTGGGGAAGAACCGGAAGAGCTTCTGGAGCTTCCACTGGCACGAGCACCACCAGAAGTCGCGGCGCCACGAGATGGTGGATGACCAGTACATGCGCTCGCTGTGGAGCTGGTCGGCGCAGACCAAGGAGCTGATGGGGCTGGCGGTGCTGGCGCTGGCCCACGCGCCGCTGTTGCCGGTGGCGCCCTTCTTCGTGGGGACGGTGTGGGCCTGCGCGGCGAACTACTACTTCGTCCACCGGCGCGCGCACCTGGACCCGAAGTGGGCGCGCGAGCACCTGCCGTGGCACTACGACCACCACATGGGCAAGGACCAGAACGCGAACTGGTGCGTGACGCACCCCTTCTTCGACCTGGTCCTGGGCACGCGGCGCGAGTTCCTCAACGTGCAGCCGCCCGCGTCCAGACAGCCCGCGCCCGTCGAGCCGCCGGTGCCGGCGCCCGTGGAGGCCCGGAAGCGCGCGGCGGCGGCCTCCGGGCTCCGTTAGCGGCGGGCGGCCTCAGAACACCAGGTCGAAGTAGTTGGCGTGCGCCTTCACGCCCGCGCAGGCGCGCACCGCGGCGGTCCAGTCCTCGGAGGGCAGCGTGCCCCGGGCGTCGAAGATGAACTCGAGCTCGGGCTCCCGGGCCAGGTCCAGGAGGTCCACCGTGCCGGTGCTGGTGAGCTGAATGGTGCGCGTGGGCGCGGTGCTGGTGCGCGTGTACTCACCGATGACGTGGGCGTCGTTGGAGCCCGGCTGGCGCACGGAGACGCTGGCGCGCTCCACGCCGCTCAGGTCCGTGTCGGCCGTCACCTCGAAGAGGCGCAGCCGGAGCTCGGTTTCGATGTCCGTCTCCTCGGGCAGCGGGTCGGCGAAGTCGCCCAGCGGGAAGGTGAAGCTCCGCTCCACGTTGACGGTGAGCGGCAGCGCCGCGGGGAAGGACAGGTCGCGCTCCGTCTTGCAGATCTCCTCGGCCTCGGCCTCGATGAAGAAGAGGGAGTCGCAGCCGGTGGTGAGCAGCGCCAGGCTGGAGAGCAGCAGGATGCGGAAGGAAGTCGTTCGCATGGTTTGGAAGCTCCTGGCTCAGAAGAAGTAGAGGATGAAGCCCAGCTTCACGGAGGGCATGGTGGCGCGCACGGACAGGTTCCTCGCGGTGACGTCCGGGTCATCCGTGGCGTCCTGGAGCAGGGCGCTCGCGTCGTCCACGCCCATGTCCACGTAGCTGAGGCCCAGGTGCAGGAAGAAGTTGAAGCGGCTGGCCGCGCCCACCTCCAGGCCCACGCTGCCGGTGACGTAGTTGTACGTCACGTCGCGGATGGCCTCGCTGGCGCGGCTGGGGCTGGCGCCCAGCCAGTCCACCACCTCGTTGTAGTCCGAGCCGAAGTAGTGCCCCGCCTCCACGTTGAAGGACGGCGCCAGGAAGGTCTGCATCGGCAGGATGCTCAAGCCGCCGCGCAAGCCGAAGCTGAGCGTGTTGGTGGTGGGGCCCGCTTGCAGACGCAGCCACGGCAGCGGCCGCAGCACCGCGGACAGGCCCACGCCGTGCGGCGCGCCCGCGTCCAGCATGAGGCCGAAGCGGTGGGGGGTGTCCGACCCCTCCTGCGCCAGGGCCGGTGTCGCGGCCCCCAGGCCCAGGGCGCACGCGAGCGCCGCGCCGTGCCGTGCCAGGGGGAAGGTCCTTCGTCGTCTCGTCGAGGATGTCGCCATCGTCATGTCGTGTTCCAGCGTGTTCCGGCCCGGTGGCCATCATTCGCGCGACCGGGCGGAAAAAGAAGCGGCGTCAGGGAAAATGACGGCGGGAGACTGCCGCTTCCGCGCTGGTATCCGACATTGGCGGCCCAGGGCCGCCGGTAATTCAGGGCTCTGTCGTCCGATTGGCGGCGAGCCCGATGACGTTGACCATCAGGTCCTTGATGCGGCGCGGCTTCTCGCCGCCGTTGTCGCGGAGGATGAGGTCGATGTCGTCGTCGGCCCGGTGGTACTCGGGGATGAGGTCTCCGCCGCCGTTGGGGTTGGACAGGCCTTCGAACATGAAGAGGACGTCCTCGCCCTTGCGCCCGAAGGACGCGCCGTCCTGCCGGTCCCGGAACACGTTGATGTCCTGGTTGATGCGGTCGAACGGGTCGTCGAGCTCCGCGTTCGCCTGCGCCAGCACTTCCCGGAAGTAGTTGGGCTGGCCCCGGGAGTCGGTGTCCACCACGGACAGGCGCTGGTCATCCCAGCGGCCCACCATGTCCACGTTGATGACGCCGGCAATCTCCTCCATGCCGAGCCCCGGAATCGGGTGGTCCACGAAGTACTGCGAGCCCACCAGGCCCTTCTCCTCGGCGCCCGTCCACAGGAAGAGCACGGAGCGGTCCAGCTCGCCGCGCTTCGCCGCCTCCGCCAGCTCCGGCACCGCCGCCATCAGCACCGCGCTGCCGGAGGCGTTGTCGTCCGCGCCGTTGAGGACGTTGCCGCGCCGGTCCACGCCGTCGTGGTCCAGGTGCGCCATCACCACGATGACCTCGTCCTTGTTCGGCCCCGAGCCCTCCAGCAGCGCCAGGGTGTTCACCGCCTGCCCGGACGCGGAGGCCAGCTGGCGCAGCTCCTCCACGCCGCGCTGCGCTCCCTCGCGCGGCGGCGTCAGGGGCAGGCCGCGCGCGTCCATCGACTTCTCGTACTTCTGGTTGAGCAGCGCGAGCGTCTCCTTGGGCATGTCGTCGTCGAGGTAGAAGCCGCCCTCGAACAGCTCGTGGCCGTAGGTGTTCGGCGTGTGGACGTGCTCGCCTGACTCGCCGCGCACCCCGGGCCGGCCCGCGAACGAGTACACGTCGAAGCGCTGCTCGAAGGCGTTGTCCGGGTTGCTCGTGTTGGGGCCGACGAGGCCGTACTTCTGCACATGCTGCTGCACGTACAGCGACGCGGCGTCCAGCCCGGCCGACGGGCTGTCGCGGCCCTGGAGCGCGTCCGAGGACAGATACTCGATGTGCGTCATCGGGTCCGAGTCCACCGCGACGCTGTCCACCTCCGGCTCCGGCGCGGGCTCCACCGGCGCGGTGGGCGGCGGTGTGGGCACGGTGCACACGAGCGGCCGGGGCGCGCGGGCCGACGACTCGAAGCGGTCCGCGTTCCAGCCGGGAGGCGCGCTGGTGGGCTTCGCCGGGGGCTCGGAGGCCCGGGCGTCCTTCGCCACGGCGGCGCGCGGCGCAAGGGAGGGGAGAGGACGCGGGCTGTCGCTGACTTTCGTGGCCATGGTGGAGGAATCCCGGTGCGCGTGGGGGTGGCGCGTCCTGGAATTATCCGTCTCAGCCGTCCGGGAGTTGTGTGCCTTCTTTTCCCCTGTGATTGCCGGGGCTTGTTGAAGGCCGGACGTCGCTCCGCCCCGCCGGTCAATTCCAGCACCTGGAAGCCGGTGACACGTTGCAAGTCCGGAAAGCACCGGGCTGCGAGTGGCCCGGGTCGACCGGCCCAGGACGGGGGGTCCGGATGATCGACGAAGTCGATCAACGTTTGAAGGCGTGGGTGGGCCG
Organism: Myxococcus sp. AM009; assembly: GCF_013372605.1. Lineage (NCBI taxonomy): Bacteria > Pseudomonadati > Myxococcota > Myxococcia > Myxococcales > Myxococcaceae > Myxococcus > Myxococcus sp. AM009. The sequence continues at coordinate 8,037 of NZ_JABXEP010000003.1, read as the reverse complement.
CATTGCTGGCGATGTCCCGGTGTTCCTGGGCGTGCCGGACCGCGAATCGCTCGAGCGAGGCGTCTGTCTGTACCTGCTGGAGCTGGGGCCCGCGCCTTCGCCCCGGAGCGGGGGCGGGGGGCGCGTGCCGCTGCAGATTTCGGTCTGCTACCTCATCACCGCCGGGGCGGAGTCCCCGGAGCGGGCGCACCGGCTGCTGGGTGAGCTCGTCTTCGCGGCCATGGAGGAGGCGGACTTCGAGGTGGAGCTCACGCCGGTGCCCACCACGGTGTGGGCCGGGCTGAGGACCGCGCCGCGTCCTTGTTTCCGCCTGCGTGTCCCGGTGCGGCGGGAGCGCGCGCTGCCCGTCGTCCACCGGGTGCTCTTCCCCGCCACGCCCCTGGCCACGCCGACGCCCGCGGAGGCGCTGCTGGGCTGTGTCGTCGGGCCGGGCGACGTTCCGATTCCGGGCGCGCTCGTCGAGCTGCCCACGCTGAGGCTCACCACGCGCACGGATGCCAAGGGCTGCTTCCGTTTTCCCAGCGTGCCCCCCGTGGCCACGCTGGGCCGGCTGGAAGTGCGCGCCAAGGGTGAGCTGCTCGAATTGGGCCCGGAGGTGCTCGCGGCAGAGCCCCAGCCGCTGCTCATCCGCCTGCCGCTGAAGGAGGAGTGACATGCCGCAACGCCACCTGTCCCCTGTCACCGCCGAGGAGACGCAGGGTGCCACCGCGCCGAATCCTGCTCACGGGGCGCTGGAGACGTCCTGGATTGATGAATGGGGCATGACGCCCGGGGCGTCCGTCTCCGGTGCGCCTGATGCGTGGCGCGTGGGTCCCGTGGCGTCCATCCCCGGAGTCTCCGAGGCGTGGGGGGCGGGGCTGGAGGAGACGGTCTCCGCCGTGCTCGACGCGTGGGACTCAGGGCAGGTGTCCATTGTCCCCGCCGCGCTCGACGCGTGGGGCCCGGGGCCGGAGCCGACTGAGGCGTGGGGCGTGGGGCCAGGGCTGTTCGCGGCCCATGCGCTGAGCCCGGTGGCTCGGGGCCTCCGGGCGGCCACGTCGGAGGCCTGGGAGCGCGGCGAGCCTCCTCCCGTGGCCACCGAAGAAACGCGACGTCGAGGCGGATGATGGAACGGACAGCCTTTCGCGGCAGGCCGGGCGACGGGGGGGACCGCCGGGCTTGAGGCGGGAGCGCTGGCCTGACGCGCTCAATGCCGAACGGTCCTCCAAGAGAGCAGGTCGATGTCTCGCGTCTTCGATGTTTCCGCAATCACGGACACCCTTCGTCTGTCCCCGAAAGGGGCAGGGGAGGCCGTCTTCCACGTCATCAACGCCTCGCGTGCTGCCGTGCGCGCGCGCCTCTCGGTGGTGCCTGACGCGGGCGCCCGGCGCGAGTGGCTCGTCCTCGAAGGCGAGCCCCAGCGCGACTTTCCTCCGACGGGCGCGCAGCGCGTCGTCGTCCGGGTCCACGTGCCAGCGGGGACACCACCGGGCCACTTCGCCTTCCACCTGCGAGTGGAGGACCGCGACGCTCCCGACGCGCGGTTCGCGCAGGGGCCCGCCGTCACCGTCGAGGTGGTCTCCTCGCCGCCCGCCCGAAGGGCGTTCCCCATGAACTGGGCCGTCGTGGCGGTGGGGACGTTCATCCTGCTCGGGACGATGGCCTCCCTGCTCGCCGCGGACAGGGCGCGGCAGCCCGGCCCTGGGGCGCCCTGTCCGGATGGGCATTGTGACAAGGGGCTGACGTGCGCGAAGCAGCTCGACGGGGGCGTGTGCCTGGCCTCTCAAGGCCAGCCCTGCGAGGCGGGCTCCCAGTGCATCACCGGCTTCTGTGAGCCCGGCGTGGGCTGCACGGTGCCGCTGGGGAAGGACTGCGCCGCGCCGGAGGACTGCCCGGGCGCGCTGACGTGCGCCGACGTGCTGGGCTCATCCGTCTGTCTCCTCAAGCCGGAAGAGGCCTGTGAGAATGACCGCGACTGCGCCAGCTTCTTCTGCACCCCGGAGCGCAAATGCAACCGCGACGACGGACGCTGTGACAGCAACGCCGAATGTCAGTCGCCCACGCAGTGTGGCGCGACGAAGCTGTGCCAGCTCCCGGATGGACAGCCGTGCATGCGGCACGAGGCCTGCCTCTCCGGTTACTGCTCGGAGACCTGTCAGGTGTCGCCAGAGTCCTTCCAGTGCGAGTCACCGTGCCCCGCGTACACCGCCTGTGTGTCGGGGAGCTGCATCCCCGTGGACGGCGAGCTCCTCAACCAGAACATGCTGCTGACGGCGCCCCGCATCCTCAAGGGCATCCGGGAGCTGCGCATCCAGCAGGGCACCCGGCCGTAGCCGGTGCGTGTCACCGCGGCGCCGGCCGCACCGCCTCGCCAATGTCCACCAGCCGCCGCACCTGCGCTTCGCTCAAGCCCAGGTGCCGCGCGGCGCCCGGGAGGTCCCCCGGGACAAAGGCGCGCATGGCCCGGGGACTGAACCAGTTGAAGAGCGTCACGACGCCGCGGACCAGCGAGGACTCGGTGAACACCGCCGTGGGCGGAATGACGTAGTCCTTGGGCACCTGGTTGAGCGCCTGTTGCCGCTGGGTGGCGCTGGGCCCGGGCCCTTCGGCCAGGACGAGCTGCGCGGTGGCCGTGTCCCAGTGACGGGCGATGAGCTCGCAGTAGCGCGCCCAGTCGTCGGGGGCCGGTGGCTGCGCGTTGTGCGCCACCACCAGCACCGTGCCGACAGTTGCCAGCCCCAACGTCCGGCTCCGCACCACGTCCTGGATGTCGGGCGCGTCGAGCTGGACGGGAGCTGTCATCGACGCGTCTCTCCGTTGGGGGGCGACCATGCCGGAGTGTTCCTCCCCATGGCCTCGAGCGCAACCAGCATTCCTTGAAATAATTGTTAATCCGGCTCCGGAGGTGGCGCTGGAGTGCCAGGGAGGAGCGGCCCTCCGCTGGCGCAGCCGGCGCCTAGTCGAGGATGAGCTCCACCATCAGGTCATCCTCGAGGTCCTCCTGGATGGACGCGTCCGAGTCGTCCACGTCGTCGCCCTTGAGAGAGAATCCAGGGGGCGTCTGTCCGCCGATGCAGGGAATCATGCGGGGCGAGGTCCCCACACCGTCGCCATCCGCGTCCGGGTACAGCACTGCCCAACGGAAGCGCGCGGCGTCCGTGTCATCGCAGTCGTTGCCGGTGGCCTGGGTGAAGTAGGGCTGGGGCAGTGACGTACCGGTGCACACGGCCCCTACTTCGGGCTGGGTGTGTCCATCCGCGTCCCGGTCCACATGCGCGTAGGCCACCTGGTGCCAGCGCGCCGCGTCTTCCGCCGCGCAGTCCGTCCCCTGGGCCGACCACGGCGCGGGCACCGTGCCATCCGTGCACAGCGCGACGGCGTCCCCGGCGCCTACTCCGTCTCCGTCCGCGTCCGCCCACGCCTGGGTGGTGGTGTGGATGCGCGAGTCCGCGTCATCGCAGTCGTTCCCACGGGGCAGGGTGGCGTAGCCGGCCGGAAGTGTCGCACCTGCGCACAGCGTGCCTGCTTCGGGCTGGGTGAAGCCGTCCCCATCCGCGTCCCGATGCGCGTAGGCCAGGTCCTGCCAGCGCGAGGCCTCCACCGCGTCACAGTCCGTGTCCACCGCGGAGAAGCCCTGGGGCATCGAGCGGCCCGCGCAGACACTCTGCCGGGCGCCCGCGCCAACGCCGTCACCATCCGCGTCCGGGAACACGCTCCAGCTCACCATGCGGCTGGCGTCGCGGTCGTCGCAGTCGTTCCGCGTGGGCCATTCGGCGTGGCCCAGGGGGAGCTGCGTGCCGCTGCACACCACGCCCTGCTCCGGGACGGTGTCGCCGTCGCCATCCGCGTCCCGATGCGCATACGCGCGCCACTGCCACCGCGTGCGGTCCTCCGGCGCGCAGTCCTCCGCGTCCAGTGCGTAGCCGGGTGGGGCCGTGCGGCCCGTGCACTGCGTCCGAGGCTCGCCGCTGCCGAAGCCATCTCCATCCGCGTCCGCGTAGACGGTGCGCTCCGTCCAGCGCGCGGCGTTCGCGTCATCGCAGTCCAGCCCGTTGGCGCTCAGGGAATAGCCCTGGGGCAGCCGGTCGAGGCCGCACAGCCTGCCTTCCTCCGGCACCGTGAAGCCATCCCCGTCCGCGTCCCGGTGGGAGTACGTGAGCCAGTGGGCGCGGAGGAGGTCGTCGGGCGCGCAGTCTCCGTTCACCGCCACATGGCCTGGAGGCGGCCGTCTTCCGGCGCAGTGGGACACGGGCTCGCCGCTGCCCACGCCGTCCCCGTCCGCGTCCGTCCACGCCCAGGCGGCCTCCGAGACGCGCGCGTCATGGTCATCACAGTCCGGCGGGCCGGCCTCCGCGCGGTAGCCCACGAGCGTGTCGCCCACGCACATCGTCAGCGGGCCCTCGCCGGTCGCGCCGTCGCCGTCCAGGTCGGGATAGAGCCCGGTCTGCTCGCGCCAGAGGGACGCAGTGTCGGGGGCGCAGTCACCGCCTTGAGGGCTCAGGCCCGCGGGGAGCCGCTGGCCCACGCAGCTCTGGATGGAGGGGCCCGCGCCCACGCCATCCAGGTCCGCGTCCACATGGCCCGCCAGGAAGCGCCAGCGCGTGCCATCGCCGGGCGCGCAGTCCAGGGCGTCGACGACACCATCACCGTCCGAGTCCTGCTCCGGGCTGTCGCCATCCGCGCAGCCCGCCAACGTCACCATGGCCAGCGTCAACGCCAGCCACGCCCGTCCATTCGTCCCCATGGAAGCCGTCCGTTCCGTCAGCGTGTCCGTGGGGCGTTCAGGGGAGGCGGGTCAGCATGCAGGTGGTTGCCTGGAGGGAGGAAGGCATCTCGACGGTGAGGCGGAAGCGCCCCGGTCGGGTCATCAGGAGCAGCGCCATCCGGTCACACCGAGCACCAAAGCCCTGCTGGGATTCGTAGTTCCCGCCTGACGACCAGAAGCGGATGGTCCGGGGGGTCGCCTCTCCCTCCAGGATTCCCGTCACCTCGAAGCCACCACCGAGGGAGTAGCCCAGGAGCGCATCCACGGTCGTGAAGACGTAGGACGTGCCGTATTCGGCCTCCTCCGCCAGCGCGGAAGGAGCCAGGGCCAGGGCGGCGACAACGGAAGCGGTCCGGACAAGACGCGAGAACGACGGGAACATGGAGGCTTTCCTCTGAAGCGGGCACGGGGATGGCGGAGCTCCGCCCATGGCCCATGCCCTATACGCACCCACCCTGGTTTCTTGGTTGGCGCGCCGCGGGTCGTTCCAACTGGAACCCTTCCGCCGACGCCCGACACCCGCCCCGTGCTGCACCTTGTCACAGGCGGGCGGCTGCAATACGCCTAGAGGCATGTCCACCGCCGCGCTCCCCGCCGACTTCCTCCAGGCCATCACCGAGGGCTTCCCCGCCGACTTCCTCACCCGGGAGCCAGGGGACCTCCAGGAGTACGGCCGCGACTGGACGCGCGTCTACACGCCCGCCCCCGCCGCCGTGGCGCTCCCTCGGGCGACGGACGAGGTCGCCCGGCTGCTCGCCCTGTGCCACCAGCACCACATCGCCGTGGTGCCCTCCGGCGGGCGCACGGGACTTGCCGGTGGCGCGGTGGCGGCCCGGGGCGAGCTCGTCTTGTCGCTCCAGCGCATGACGCGGATGGGGCCGGTGGACCTGCTCGGCAACACGGTGCGCGTACAGGCGGGCGCGGTGACGGAGGCCGTCCACCACCACTGCGCGGAGCACGGCCTCACCTGGCCCGTGGACTTCGCCTCCAAGGGCTCCAGCACGGTGGGCGGCAACATCGCCACCAACGCGGGCGGGGTGAAGGTCATCCGCTACGGCCTCACGCGCCAGTGGGTGCTGGGGCTCCAGGTCGTCACGGCCCAGGGGGAGGTGCTGGAGCTCAACGGCGCGCTGGAGAAGAACAACACCGGCACGGACCTGCGCCAGCTCTTCATCGGCAGCGAGGGCACCCTGGGCGTCATCACCGAGGCCACCCTCAAGCTCACCCCGCTCCCCGGCCCGCAGGACGTGTTCCTCTTCGCGGTGCCGGACGTGGCCGCGGTGCTGCGCCTGTTCCGCGACGCGCGTCGGCAGAACGCCTTCAGCATCTCCGCCTACGAGTTCTTCACCGACAGGTGCATGGCGCGCCTGGGCCGCCACCGCAAGCTGCGCCCGCCCTTCGAGACGCCCAGCGCGTGCTACGTGCTGCTGGAGGCGGAGGCGAAGGACGCCGCGGCGGTGGAAGGCTGGCTGGGCTCGCTGTTCGAGCGCGAGCTGGTGACGGACGGCGTCCAGGCCCAGGGCGCGGCGCAGGCGGCGGAGCTGTGGGCGCTGCGCGAGGGCATCAGTGAGAGCCTCTCCGCCACCGGCCTGCCGCACAAGAACGACATCTCCCTGCCGGTGGCCGGGCTGGAGGCCTTCTGCGCGGAGCTGGAGGCCCTCTTCAGCGCGCGCTACCCGGGCTGGGAAATCTGCCTCTTCGGCCACATTGGCGACGGCAACCTGCACGTCAACGTGATGAAGCCGGACGCCATGGACAAGGCGGAGTTCCTGGCCCACGCGAAGCAAGCGGACCCCACGATGTTCGCGCTGGTGCGCAAGCACGGCGGGAGCATCTCCGCCGAGCACGGCGTCGGCCTGCTGAAGAAGGACTATCTGGACTACTCACGCGCGCCCGCGGAGCTGGCCCTGCTGCGCACCCTCAAGCGGGCGCTGGACCCGCGAGGCATCCTCAACCCGGGCAAGGTCGTGGATGCCTGAGGGCGCCGGACGTCAGGACAGGATGCGCGTCTTGATGTCCGTCTCCAGCCCGGCGATGGCCTCGCACACCGGGGTGGACACATCCTGGTCCAGGTCCATCAGCAGGTAGCCGATGTTGGCGTCCGTGCTGAGCACCTGGGCGTGGATGTTGGCGTTGAGGTCGGAGACGATGCGGTTGATGTCGCGCAGCACGCCCGGGATGTTGCGGTGCACGTTGAGGATGCGGTGCGTGCCCGGGATGAGCGGCGCCTCGATGTGCGGGAAGTTGACCGCGCCCGTGCTGGCGCCCGACTTGAAGTACTTCAGCAGGCTGGTGGCCACCTCCTTGCCGATGGAGGCCTGGGCCTCCTCCGTGGACCCGCCGATGTGCGGCGTCAGGACGACGTTGGGCAGGCCCTGGAGCGCGGTGACGAAGCCGTCCGAGTTGCTCTCCGGCTCCTCCGGGTAGACGTCCACCGCGGCACCGCCCACGTGCTTGGACTGGAGCGCCCGCGCCAGCGCGTCGATGTCCACCACCGTGCCGCGGCTGGCGTTGATGAGGCAGGCGCCCTTCTTCATCTGGGCAATCTGCTCGGCGCCCATCATCAGGTGCGTGGTGGGCAGCGCGGGGACGTGGAGGGTGACGAAGTCGGAGGCGCCGAGCAGCTCCTCCAGCGTGACGGCCGGCTGCGCGTTGCCCAGCGGCAGCTTGGTCATCACGTCGAAGTAGAGGACGCGCATGCCCAGCGCCTCGGCGATGATGCCCAGCTGCGAGCCGATGTGGCCATAGCCGATGATGCCCAGCGTCTTGCCGCGCACCTCATGGCTGCCCGTGGCCACCTTGCGCCACTGGCCCGTGTGGACCTCCCGGCTGCGGTCGAAGAGCTGCCGCGTCAGGACGATGACCTCCGCAATCACCATCTCCGCCACGCTGCGCGTGTTGCTGAAGGGCGCGTTGAAGACGGGGATGCCGTGTGTGTTGGCGGACGTCAGGTCCACCTGGTTGGTGCCGATGCAGAAGGCGCCAATGGCCAGCAGGTCCTCCGCGTGCGCCAGCGCCGCGAGCGGCACCGTCGTCTTGCTGCGGATGCCCACCAGGTGCACCCCCTTCAGCCGCTCCGCCAGTTCGTCCGGCTTGAGGGCGGACGAGACGCGCTCCACCTGGAAGCCCTCCGCGGCCAGCATCTCCCCCGCGGACGGGTGGATGTTCTCCAGCAGCAGGGCTCGGAAGGGGCCGTCACTGCTGATGGCGCGCGTCGGAGAGGGCGGGAACCGGGGAGTGCTCATGGCGCCTTGCGTTAGACCTGGAGTCCGGGGCTGTCAAGGGTGGGGTGG
>NZ_JABXEP010000039.1:0-54815 GCF_013372605.1 Myxococcus sp. AM009 | reverse complement strand
CCCCTACCGAGGCCACCTTTGATTCCCTGGGCTTGAAGCCCGCGCTCGTCGAGGCGCTCAGCGCGCTCGGCTACGAGGAGCCCACCCCCATCCAGGCCGCCGCCCTCCCGCCGTTGCTCGCAGGGAAGGACCTGCTCGGCATCGCCGCCACCGGCACCGGCAAGACGGCCGCCTTCGCCCTACCCCTGCTCAACCAGGTGGAGCCCGGCGCCTGCCGGCCCAACACCACGTCCGCGCTGGTGCTGGTCCCCACGCGCGAGCTGGCCATGCAGGTCTCCGAGGCCATCCACCGCTACGGACAGAAGCTCGGCATCTCCGTGCTGCCCCTGTACGGCGGGCAGGTCATCGGGCAGCAGCTCCGCGTCCTCAAGCGCGGCGTGGACGTCGTCGTTGCCACCCCGGGCCGCGCGCTGGACCACCTGCGCCGCGGCACGCTCCAGCTCGATGACGTGCGCGTCGTCGTGCTCGACGAGGCCGACGAGATGCTCGACATGGGCTTCGCCGAGGACCTGGAGGCCATCCTCTCCGGCACGCCCGAGAACCGGCAGACGGCCCTCTTCTCCGCCACCCTCCCGCCGCGCATCGCCAGCATCGCCGAGCGTCACCTGCACGAGCCCGTGCGCGTGAAGATTGCCCGCGAGAAGGTGGAGCAGGGGGAGATCCCCCGCGTCCGCCAGACGGCCTACGTCGTCCCGCGCGCCTTCAAGATCGCCACCCTGGGCCGCCTGCTCGACGTGGAGTCCCCCACCGCCGCCATCATCTTCTGTCGCACGCGCACGGAAGTGGATGACCTCACCGTGTCCCTGAACGGCCGCGGCTGGCGCGCCCACGCCCTGCACGGCGGCATGACGCAGGAGCAGCGGGACCGCGTCATCAAGCAGCTCAAGTCCCAGGGCACCGACCTGCTCGTGGCCACCGACGTCGCGGCGCGCGGCCTGGACATCCCCCGCCTGTCGCACGTCGTGAACTTCGACGTGCCCAACGCGCCCGAGGCCTACGTGCACCGCATCGGCCGCACGGGCCGCGCCGGCCGCGAGGGCGTGGCCATCACCCTGGTGGAGCCCCGCGAGCACCGGCTGCTGCGCAACATCGAGCGCGTCACCGGCCAGCGCATTGAAGTGGCCACCGTGCCCACCGTCGCGGACATGCGCGAGAAGCGGCAGGAGCTGCTGCGCGCGTCCCTGCGCGAGACGCTGGTGGCCGGTGAGTACGACTCCCTCCGCAACGTGGTGGAGAGCCTGGCCAGCGAGTTCGACGCCATGGACATCGCCGCCGCCGCCGTGAAGCTCCTCCATGAGGCCCAGGACGAGGGCCGCGACTCGGAGGAGACGGAGATTCCCGTCGTCGCGCCGCCGCAGGAGCGCACGGGTAAGTTCGGAGCGCCCCCGGGACGCGCAGGCCGTCCGGAGCGGAGCCCGAGGGCTCGCGGTGTCCCGCCGACGTGGGACGTCACCCGCCTGTGGATTGGCGCCGGCCGTCACGCCGGTATTCGCCCCGCCGACCTGGTGGGCGCCATCGCCGGTGAGGCGGGCGTAGAGTCCTCCAAGATTGGCGCCATCCAGATTGGCGACAGCTTCTCGCTGGTAGAGGTGCCGGAGTCCGAGGCCAACCGCATCATCGCCGCGCTGAAGAACGCCACCCTGCGCGGCAAGAAGGTGCTCGTCCGCAAGGACCGGAACTGACCTTCCGACTCGGAGGGAAGCCCGCCTCGTGAGCAGGAGGATGACGAGGGAACCCGTCACGCTCACGAGGAGGGCTGAAATCCGTCAGGCCGCCGGCTCGGACTGCGCGGCGGCTTCTTCCCGAGGCTCGGTGTTCGTCCGGCGCCGGGAGAAGAACCGGCGCCACGACAGCGCGAAGCCCGTGTAGACGAGGAACACGCCGCCCAGCGACGCGATGGCGGCCACCAGTTGGCCCCAGAGCCCCAGCGCTTCTCCGGTGTGCAGGAAGCGCAGCCAGGTGCGCAGCTTCCGGCCGCTGTTGTAGTCCGCGTAGGTCTCCTGCTTCGCCACCTCGCCCGAGAAGGGGTTGAGTGACACCTGCGTGGAGGAGAACAGCGGCCACGCCTCCGCCTCGCGGAGGGTGACCGTCACCGCGTCCACGCCATCCGAGCCACCCTTTCCGCCCCGCGTTCCGCCGCCCAGGCGCAGCGTGGCGGACGACCAGGTGGGTGACGTCCTCTGCGCCTCGGCGATGAGGACGTCCAGCGGCTTGCGCGGCGTCTCCTCCGCGGGCGCGGGGACCTTCACCGTCGCCGAGCCCGGCGGCCCCTTCGCCGCGGGCGGCGTGTTGCCCGTCATGGTGAACACCAGGCTGGACGCCCACTTGTACGAGATGACCATGCCCGACGCCGTGAGCACGATGAGCACCGGCAGCGACCAGAAGCCGATGACGTTGTGCCAGTTCCAGTCGCGCGCCTTGCCCTTCAGCCCGCGCCGGAACCACAGCGACGGCCGCATCGCGCGCAGCGTCCACTTGCGCGGCCACCACAGGTACAGGCCGGAGATGGCCAGGAAGAGGAACACCGCGTTGCTCGCGCCGGTGACGGCCTTGCCCACCGCGCGGTTGTCACCGCCAGCGGCCAGCCACCGGTGAAGCTGCACGTTCCACTGGAAGAAGCCGCGCAGGCCCGTCGCGCCATTCCCCAGCACCTCGCCGGTGTAGGGGTTGACGTAGCTCACCGCGCCCCGGCCGATGCTCACGAGCACCGCGGACGTCGGCTCCGGATACACCGTCACCCCGGAGGGCTGCCCCTCCGAGCCTGACGCGCGGACGCGCTCGACCAGCTCCTCCACGGGGAGCCGAGGCGCGCCCGGAGCCGGGAGCCGCACCGTCCGGACCTCCCGCTCCGCCCATTCGATGAGCTGCTTCTCGAAAGCGATGACCACGCCCGTGAAGGACATGATCGCAATCACCAGCCCGGCGGCGACACCGACGATGAGATGAACCCAGAAGAGGATGTTTCGGAAGGTGCGCACTGGCTCACGACAGGGAGAAGTTCACCGAAATGTCGAAATTGAGAATCGTTCTCATTTGCACTGCAAACGTGGATACCTCCCACGGCCCTCATCCGTCAACGCTCGCTGAGTAAAGCGTCCCACGCACGCTGGAACGCCCGCCCGGCGCTCCACGGACGGGTTGCGCGCCTACAAGCGACTGAAGGACCAGCTCAGCGCGCGGCCACCGGAGTACGGCATGACGCCGTGGAACGGCCGGGGGTCGGCGTCGAACACCAGCGGCAGGAAGTGCCGGTCGCCGTCCCACAGGTTGAGGCCCTGCAGGTCCGCCACCGGCACCCAGGAGAGGGAGCCCTCCGGGTTGCGCTCCAGCGGGGTGCCTTCGAAGCCGTCGATGCGAAACACGAAGCCCAGCCAGTCCTCTCCGTGCTTGCCGAAGCCCGGCCAGGAGATGGTGCCGCGCAGCACCATCCGCGTGCACTCGATGCCGGCCTCCTCGCGGAGCTCCCGGCGCATGCAGGCGGCCACGTCCTCGTCGCGCTCCAGCTTCCCGCCCAGGCCGTTGTACTTCCCGTAGTGGGCGTCCTCCGGGCGGGCGTTGCGGTGGACGAGCAGCACGCGCTGCCCGTCCGGCGACATCACGTAGCCGAGCGTGCCGATGATGGGCGTGTACGGCATGGGAGCGACCTCGCGCGGCGCGGCATCCAGGCGTCAACGCCCCTTGGCCACCGCCGGAATGTGACAGCGCGCGGCACTGTAGTTCATGCCGGGCCAGCCAGGTCCCTCCTCACCCCGCCCTCCTTGCACCCTGGGTAGGGACTTCCCTTTACGCCAGCCAACGCAGCGCGTTAGCGTGTTGCGACACAGCTTTATTATTGATGACATCCCGCGTCGTCGGGAAAGGGGACTCTAGATGTCGGCATTCCGCCCCGGTCGGTACGGCCTGTATGAGCCGGATACCGAGCATGACGCTTGCGGCGTGGGGTTCGTCGCCCACCTGAGGGGTGAGCGCTCGCGCGGCATCGTCGAGGACGCCCTGGAGCTCCTCAACCGGCTCAGCCACCGGGCGGCCGCGGGCAGGGACCCACGGACCGGCGACGGCGCCGGCATCCTGGTGCAGCTCCCCCACCGCTTCTTCGAGCGCGAGTCCCCGAAGCTGCCCTTCGCCCTCCCTCCGCGCCGGCACTATGGCGTGGGGCAGGTGTTCCTCCCGCCCGAGCCCGAGGCCCGGGCCGCCTGTGAGGCCGCCTTCGAGGAGGTCGTCGTACAAGAGGGGCAGCGCGTGCTCGGCTGGCGCGACGTGCCCGTGGACCCGGAGCACCTGGGCCCCGTGGCCCGAGAGGCCGCCCCCGTCATCCGCCAGCTCTTCGTGGCGCGCCGGCGCATGGTGCCCAGCGCCTTCGAGCGGAAGCTGTACCGCATCCGCAAGCTGACGGAGAAGCTCATCCAAGCGCGCGGCGTGGACCCCACGGGCCGCTTCCACGTGGCGTCGCTGTCGTCGGAGACGCTCGTCTACAAGGGCCTGCTGTTGCCGGCGGACCTGCCGCGCTTCTACTGCGACCTGCAGCAGCCGGACTTCGTGAGCGCGCTGGGCCTGGTCCACTCGCGCTTCTCCACCAACACCTTCCCCACGTGGGAGCTGGCGCAGCCGTTCCGCTTCATCGCGCACAACGGTGAAATCAACACCCTGCGCGGCAACCGGAACTGGATGACCGCGCGGCGCGGCCTGCTCCAGACGGCGCGCCTGGGCGGCAGCCTGGAGGCGCTCCAGCCCATCATCGTCCCGGGCAAGAGCGACTCGGCGCAGTTCGACAACATGGTGGAGCTGCTCTACCTGGGCGGCCGCCCCCTGCCCCACGCGCTGATGATGATGATTCCGGAGGCGTGGGAGGGCGACACGCAGATGTCCGACGAGCGGCGCGCCTTCTACGAGTACTCCTCCGCGCTGCTGGAGCCGTGGGACGGCCCCGCGGCCATCGCCTTCACGGACGGACAGCTCATCGGCGCCACGTTGGATCGCAACGGCCTGCGCCCCGCGCGCTACCTCGTCACGGAGGACGACCGCATCATCCTCGCCTCGGAGATGGGCGTCATCGACGTGCCGCCCTCGCAGGTGCGCCGCAAGGGCCGCCTGACGCCGGGCCGCATGCTGCTGGTGGACACCACCGAGGGCCGCATCCTGGAGGACGAGGAGGTCAAGCGCGACATCACCACGCGCTGGCCCTACCGCCGCTGGCTCCAGCGCAACGTCTACACCTTCGACAACCTCCCCGCCGTCGCCGCCCCGGTGCGGCTGCGCGGCGAGGAGCTGTGGCGGGCCCAGCGCGCCTTCGGCTACACCGCCGAGGACGTGCGCTCGGTGCTCACGCCCATGGCGGAGACGGGCAAGGAGCCGGTGGGCTCCATGGGCACGGACACGCCGCTGGCGGTGCTCAGCGACCAGGCCCCCAGCCTCTTCTCCTACTTCCACCAGCTCTTCGCGCAGGTCACCAACCCGCCCATCGACCCGCTGCGCGAGTCGCTGGTGATGACGCTGGCCACCGCGCTGGGCCCGGAGAGCAACACCTTCGAGGAGACGCCGGAGCAGTGCCACCGGCTGTCCCTCCCCGGCCCCATCCTCACCAACGGACAGCTCGCGCGGCTGGCGGCCATCAACGACGAGGGCCTGTTCGAGACGCGCCGCCTGTCGCTGCTCTACGCCCTGGACGGCGGCGAGGGCGCGCTCGAGGCGGCGGTGGAGAAGCTGTGCAACGAGGCCGTGGAGGCCGTGGACGCGGGCGCCAGCATCCTGCTGTTGAGCGACCGGGGCGTGGACGCGGCGAACGCGGCCATCCCCGCGCTACTGGCCATGTCCGCGGTGCACCAGCGGCTGGTGCGTGACGGCATCCGAATGTACGCGGGCCTGCTGCTGGAGACGGCGGAGGCGCGCGAGGTGCACCACTTCGCCTGCCTGTTCGCCTACGGCGCCGCGGCGGTGAACCCGTACCTGGCGCTGGACACGCTCCGGGCCCTGGCGGACGGCGGCGAGCTGGCCGTGGACGCGGAGAAGGCGCAGGACCGCTTCATCCACGCCGTGGAGGAAGGCCTGCTCAAGGTGATGTCGAAGATGGGAATCTCCACGCTCCAGTCCTACCGCGGCGCACAGCTCTTCGAGGCCGTGGGGCTCCAGCGCTCGCTGGTGGAGCGGCACTTCACCGGCACGGCGTCGCGCGTGGAGGGCGTGGGCCTGCCGGAGCTGGGGCGCGAGGTGCAGGAGCGCCACACCCGTGGCTTCGGCGCGGAGGCGGACGTGGAGGCCGGCATGCTGCCCGTGGGCGGGCAGTACCGCTGGCGCCGGCTGGGCGAGCGGCACAAGTGGAACCCGGCCACCATCGCCAGGCTCCAGGCGGCGGTGCGCGAGAATGACGCCGCCACCTTCGCGGAGTACTCGCGGCTGGCGGACGACGAGACGCGCGAGCACTGCAACCTGCGCGGCCTGCTCGAAGTCGTCCACGAGGGCCGCGCGCCGGTGCCGCTGGAGGAGGTGGAGCCGGCGCTCTCCATTGCCCGGCGCTTCGTCACCGGCGCCATGTCCTTCGGCTCCATCAGCGCGGAGGCGCACGAGACGCTGGCCATCGCCATGAACCGGCTGGGCGGGCGCTCCAACAGCGGCGAGGGCGGCGAGGAGTCGCGGCGCTACACGCGGGATGAGAATGGCGATTCGCGCCGCAGCGCCATCAAGCAGGTGGCCAGCGCGCGCTTCGGCGTCACCACGGAGTACCTGGTCAACGCGGACGAGCTCCAGATCAAGGTGGCCCAGGGCGCCAAGCCCGGCGAGGGCGGCCAGCTGCCCGGCCACAAGGTGGATGCGCGGATCGCCCGCGTGCGCTGGTCCACGCCGGGCGTGACGCTCATCTCGCCGCCGCCGCACCACGACATCTACTCCATCGAGGACCTGGCGCAGCTCATCTACGACCTCCAGTCGGTGAACCCGGCCGCGCGGGTCAGCGTGAAGCTGGTGAGCGAGGTGGGCGTGGGCACCATCGCCGCGGGCGTGGCCAAGGCCGGCGCCAGCTGCGTGGTCGTCTCCGGCTACGAGGGCGGCACGGGCGCCTCGCCGCTGTCCAGCATCCAGCACGCGGGCCTGCCCTGGGAGCTGGGGCTGGCGGAGACGCAGCAGGTGCTGGTGCACAACGGGCTGCGCTCGCGCATCCGCGTGCAGGCGGACGGCGGCATGCGCACCGCGCGCGACGTGCTGGTGGCCGCGCTGCTGGGCGCCGAGGAGTTCGGCATGGCCACCGCCAGTCTGGTGGCCGTGGGCTGCATCATGCTGCGCAAGTGCCACCTCAACACGTGCTCGGCGGGCATCGCCACGCAGGACGCGGGGCTGCGCGAGCGCTTCCAGGGCAAGCCCGAGGACGTGGTGAACTTCTTCCTCCTCATCGCGGAGGACCTGCGCCAGCGGATGGCCGCGCTGGGCGCCCGCACCCTGGAGGAATTGGTGGGCCGCGTGGACCTGCTGCGGCAGCGCCCGGCGGTGGACCACTGGAAGGCCCGGCGCGTGGACCTGTCCGGGCTGCTGGCCGCGCCGGCCGCGCCGGACAGCGAGCCGCGCCACTGCACCACGCCGCGCATCAAGGACGTGTCCGACCACCTGGACCACGCGCTGCTGCGCGACGCCCGCGGGGTGCTGGACGGCGGGCCGCCCATGCTGCTCACCGTGCCGGTGGCCAACTCCCACCGCGCGGTGGGCGCCCTGCTGTCGGGGGAGATTGCCCGGCGTCACGGGGGCCAGGGGCTGCCGGATGGCCGGCTCCATGTCCGGATGAAGGGCTCCGCAGGCCAGAGCTTCGGAGCCTTCGTGGTGAAGGGCGTGACGCTGGAGCTGGAGGGCGACGCCAACGACTACGTGGGCAAGGGCCTGTCCGGCGGGCGCATCATCGCCTACCCGCCGCAGGCCAGCCGCTTCACCGCCGAGGAGAACGTGCTGGTGGGCAACACCGCGCTCTACGGCGCCACGGCCGGCGAGGTGTACCTGCGGGGGCTCGCGGGGGAGCGCTTCGCGGTGCGCAACAGCGGCGCGCAGGCCGTCGTGGAGGGCGTGGGCGACCACGGCTGCGAATACATGACGGGCGGCGCGGTGGTGGTGCTGGGCCCCACCGGGCGCAACTTCGCGGCCGGCATGAGCGGCGGCATCGCCTATGTGCTCGACCGAGACCAG
This sequence comes from Myxococcus sp. AM009, assembly GCF_013372605.1. Classification (NCBI taxonomy): domain Bacteria; kingdom Pseudomonadati; phylum Myxococcota; class Myxococcia; order Myxococcales; family Myxococcaceae; genus Myxococcus; species Myxococcus sp. AM009. Next base: position 46,658 of record NZ_JABXEP010000039.1, on the reverse strand, counting down.
TCCTTCCGGCAGCGCTGCAACCTGGAGATGGTGGAGCTGGAGTCCCTGGTGGACGAGTCCGAAATCTGGCTGGTGCACGGCATGGTGGAGCGGCACCTGCATCACACCGGCAGCGCGCTGGCGCGGCGGGTGTTGGACAACTGGGAGCTGATGGTGCCGCGCTTCGTGAAGGTGATGCCCACGGACTACAAGCGGGTCCTCCAGGCACGGCGCGCGGCGCGCAGACCGCCGGAGTCCACATCCGCTGCCGCTGCCCCGGTCCGGGGCGGGGAGGGCCTGAGCCATGGGTAAGCCGACGGGATTCATCGAGTGGGAGCGCGTCCACGCGGACAAGCGGGACACGGCGGACCGGCTGGGCGACTGGCGCGAGTTCGCGCTGCCGCTGGCCCCCGACGAGGCGAAACGGCAGGCGGGCCGCTGCATGGACTGTGGCGTCCCCTTCTGTCACCAGGGCTGTCCCCTGGGGAACCTCATCCCCGACTTCAACGAGGCCGTGTTCCGTGGGCGCTGGCGCGAGGCGTATGACTTGCTCAGCCGCACCAATGGCTTCCCGGAGATGACGGGCCGGCTGTGCCCGGCGCCGTGCGAGGCCGCGTGCGTGCTCGCCATCGACCGGGACCCGGTCACCATCGAGCAGATGGAGAAGGAGATTGTCGAGCGGGCCTTCAAGGAGGGCTGGGTGACGCCCCGGCCGCCGGCGCGCCGCACCGGGAAGACGGTGGGCGTGGTGGGCTCCGGGCCCGCGGGGCTGGCGGCGGCGGCGCAGCTCAACGCGGCCGGGCACACCGTCACCGTGTATGAGCGGGACGCCCATGCGGGCGGCCTGCTGCGCTACGGCATCCCCGACTTCAAGCTGGAGAAGTCCGTGGTGGACCGGCGCCTGGCGTTGATGGAGGCGGAGGGCATCACCTTCGTCACCGGCGTGGACGTGGGCGGGGCCCTGAGCTACCGCGAGCTGCGCGCGAAGCATGACGCGCTGGTGCTGGCCCTGGGCGCGCGCCGTCCGCGCGAGCTGGAGGTCCCCGGACGCGAGCTGTCCGGCGTCGTCCAGGCCATGGAGTACCTGGAGCACCAGAACCGGCTCGTCTCGGGGCATGGCCAGAAGGATTCGCGCCTGGACGCGGCGGGCCGGCACGTCGTGGTGCTGGGCGGCGGCGACACCGGCTCGGACTGCCTGGGCACCGCGCTGCGCCAGGGCGCGGCGAGCGTGCGGCAGGTGGAGCTGCTCCCCGCGCCGCCCGCGGTGCGCGCGGAGGGCAACCCCTGGCCGAGGTGGCCGGTCATCTTCCGCACCTCCACCAGCCAGGAGGAAGGCGGCGAGCGCCGCTTCGCGCTGATGACGAAGCGGCTGACGGGCAGCGACGGACGGCTCCAGGCGCTGCACGCCGTGGAAGTCGAGTTCCAGCCCGAGCCCGGCGCCCTGCCCCGCCTCATCGAGCGTCCCGGCACCGAGGTGACCTTCGAAGCGGACCTGCTGGTGCTGGCCATGGGCTTCACCGGGCCCGAGGCGGGCAACCTCTCCGAGGCGCTGGGGGTGAAGCTGTCGCCCCGCGGCACGGTGCAGGTGGACGCGCGCTTCGCCACGTCCGCGGACGGGGTGTTCTGCGCCGGGGACGCGAGCCGGGGCGCCAGCCTCATCGTCTGGGCCCTGTCGGACGGCCGCGAAGCCGCCAAGGCCTGCGATGCCTATCTTTCCGGGGGGCGCTCCGTGCTGCCCACCCGGGGCGCCGACTGCGCCTTCTGAGCGAAGTTGGACGCCCGGGTCGTTTTGGGAACGACTCGGGAATAAACCGTGGGCTGGGCAGTTAGAATGGGCTTAACCCATAACTTCCTCCCACAGGAGGCCCGTGACATGGCCAGCGAGCAGTCCCTCATCGTGACCGAAACCGACCTGGAGCGCCTGCGCCAGGTGGTGGACCACAACGGAGGCGGCCGGACGGCTGAGTTCGCGGAAATGCTCGACGCGGAGCTGACCCGGGCTCGCGTCGTGCCTTCGGAAGCGATCCCACCTGAAGTCGTGACGATGAACAGCAAGGTCGTCTTCGAGGACGAACAGTCAGGAGAGCGCCGGGAGGTCACCCTCGTCTACCCGCGCGACGCCAGCAGCGACGACGGCCGCATCTCCGTGCTGGCCCCCATCGGCAGCGCGCTCATCGGCCTGTCCGTGGGGCAGTCCATCACCTGGCCGCTGCCGGGCGGACGCTCCAAGCGGCTGCGCATCGTCGCGGTGCCGTACCAGCCCGAGGCCTCGGGCCACTACCACCTCTGATTCGGCTTCGCCTGGACGGCACCGTGCGCCCTCGTGGCGGACGGTGCCGTTCGCCGTTTCAGCGCAGACCCACGCGCTTCGCCAGCTCCTGCGCCAGGGCCCGCAGCTCCTCCACGCCGGCCGCCTGGGGGCTCGTGTCGAACACCACCTCGTAGCCCAGCCCCGCCTGGTTGATGGACTCCGAGCGCGGAATGCGCGCCCGGAGCACGGGCACCGTGGACTCGCTCAGCGCGCCCTCCATGGCCTCGTTGGTGGCGGTGGTGCGGCGGTCCCACAGGTTCACCACCGCGACCAGCTCGCCGCCCTGCTCGCGGACGTCCCGCCACGCGGTCTCGATTTCCCCCAGGCCCTGGAGCGCGAAGGCGCCGGTGGGCACGGGGGCCACGACCAGGTCCGCGGAGGCGAGCACGGCCTCGGTGTAGGCGCCGATGCTGGGCGGGGTGTCCGCGAGGATGACGTCCGGCGTCCACCCCAGCGTCTTGAGCGCGCGCGGAATGGCCTGGAGGCGGTGGCCCCACTGGAACAGCTCGCGCTCCTGGGCGGCCATGCGCGGCGCGGCGGGGGCGATGAAGAGGCCGGGCCGCTTCGGTGAAGCCACCACCACCTGCGCCAGCGTGTGCTTGGGACGGGGCCCGAGCGCGTCCCCCACGCACGGGCCCTCCCGGCCCTCCAGCCCCAGGACCAGCGACGCATGGGCCTGCGGGTCCAGGTCCAGCAGCAGCACCTGGCGCCCGGCATCCGCGAGAGCCGCCGCCACATGCGCGCAGAGCGTCGTCTTGCCGACGCCGCCCTTGATGGTGGAGAACGCGATGAACGCCATGCCCCGGTCTATACCGGACGTCCCACGGAGAGAGAAGCCACGGGCAGCGGCGGTTCACGCCCTACTTCTGCGTCATGATCCACTTCACCAGCGCGCGCGCCTCGGCCTCCGACACCTGGGCGTTCGCCGGCATCGGAATGGCGCCCCAGACGCCGCTGCTGCCCTTGCGCACGCGCTGCGTCAGCTTGTCCTCCACGCCCTCCTGCTTCGCATAGCGGGCGGCAATCTCCTTGAACGAGGGACCGACCAGCCGCGCCGTCGCGGAATGGCACGTCGAGCAGTTCTTGGCCTTCGCGAGCTCCTCGCTCGCGAACGCCACGTTGGACACCGACGCCACCGTGAAAACAGTCAGCCACAGAAAACGCTTCATTGAAGTCTCCAGTCCGCACAGCATATCAAGGCCGACCGACAGTAAACGAGGCAATGTCCGCAACCCTTGCTTCCCCTGGGAAGACTGGGGCAGCATGGGGGGCTGAGCGCGTCATGAATAACGCCGTGAAACCACCTCCCTCTACTGAGACTGTGCTGACGGAAGCGCTGCTGAATCGCAGACAGCTCCTGCAGTGGTTGGGAATCGGCGTGGTGGCCTCCAGTTGCGGCGCGCTTCGCCCGCGGCTCGCGCCTCCCACGGTGGGCGCGGCGCCCCTCCAGCTCATCGCGCCCGACAGCGCGGGGCCCCTCCCCGACGACGTGCGGGAGGTCCTGCTCGACACGGCCCGCCGGCTCTCACACTTCGTGGGAATGGACGGTCAGCTCGATGAGGCGCTGCTGGAAGGCCATCTGCGCCTCAAGTGCGAGGAGCGTCCCTCGTACCTGGCCACCTACACCCGCTTCGCGGCGGAGGTGAAGCGGCCCGAGCAGCTCTCGGTGGAGTGGCTCTCGGAGCTGCCGGAGCTCCACCGCGTGAAGGTCGTGGGTGAGCTGGCCATCATGTCCCTGGTCGGCGGGGGCTTCCGGACGTTTGGCTTCGGCAACATGAATGGCCACATGGGCGGGCTCTGGCACGAACCGCGCGAGTCTGGCTCCTTTCACGCCTCGGACGACCTGTAGTCAGCGCTGCCGCTGACAGGAATTGACAACCATGAGGCTGTGTATCGTCGGAAGTGGGGTCGCCGCGGTCATCACCGCCCGCGCCGCGCTGGAGCGGGGCTACGAGGTGGTGATGCTGGAGGCCGGTCCTCGCACGCCCATGCGGGACTCGCGCCGCTGGCTGGACTTCGTCACCACGGGCGTGCGGCCCTACCACGCCTGTGAGGACGCGCAGGGTGACGCCAACTCCCGCCCCGGTGTCCAGCCCGAGCGCGACCACTTCCTCATCAAGGGCAGCCGGCTCATGGCGGTGGGCGGGTCCACGCTGCACTGGAGCGGCTGGACGCCCCGCCTCCAGCCCGAGGACCTGGAGCTCCGCACGCGCACCGGCAAGGGAAACGATTGGCCCTTCGGCTACGCCCAGCTCGAGCCCTATTACGGCCAGGCCGAGTCCCTGCTGAACGTCACCGGTCCCCACGCGCCCGCGGACGGACATCCCACGCCCTGGCGCTCGCGGCCCTTCAAGTGGAACAGCCCGCCGTATCCCATCGAGTCGGAGCCGGTGCGCCACGCCCTGAAGGCCCTGGGCATCACCTACGACCACATCCCCATGTCGCGCAGAGGCCCCGGCGGCGAGGGCGTGGGCGGCCCGTGCATGTCGTTTGGCACGTGCCGGTATTGCCCGATGGGCGCGCGCTTCGACCCCACCCTGCTGCTGGCGGACATGGAGTCCCACCCGGGCTTCCGGTTGCTGGCGAGCAGCCCGGTGCTGGCCGTGCGCATGGCGGGTGAGGTGGCCCAGGGCGTCACCTACCGCACCGCCGAGGGCGAGACGGCCACGCTGGACGCGGACGCCGTGCTGGTGGCCGCGGGCGCCCTGGAGACGCCCAAGCTGCTGTGGCACTCGGGCTTCGACGAGCAGCGCCTGCCCGCGCTCGGGCGCTACCTGATTACCCACCCGATGCTGAAGCTCGAAGGCAAGCTGGCGAAGCCACCCCGGGCGTTCAACGGGCGCGAGGTCCCCATGCCCGCCCTCTTCTCGCGGCACTTCGACACGCCGGAGCAGCAGGCCGCCGGGAAGATGATCTTCTCCGAGTACCCGGAGGAGCCGGACCTGCAGGCCTGGGTCCGCAAGGAGCAGCTGGCGCCCGAGTACATCGCCTCGTTCGGCCGGGAGAGCCGGCTCAACCTCCATGGCTTCATCGAGGAGTTCCCCCAGGCGGAGAACCGCCTGCGCTTCACGGGCACGCCGGGCGAGCGCCGGGTGGAGCTTCACTACGCGGTGGACGCGGGGTTCGCCGCGCGCTGGCAGTGGATGACCGACACCTTGATGCAGGTGATGAAGACCGCGGGCTGCCGCGAGTCGGAGGTCTGGGTTTCGGGCGTGATTCGCCGGGCGGACCACTCGGTGGGCACGGCGCGCTTTGGCCAGGGGCCGGACTCGGGCGTCGTGGACGGCAGGCACCTCGTCTTCGGGACGAAGAACCTGTTCGCCCTCACCAACGGCAACTTCCCGAACAACGGCGCCATCAACCCGACGCTGACGCTCACCGCCCTCGCGCTGCGCTTCGCGGACCAGGTGCTGCCTGACCTGGCGTCGCCACGCGCTACAGCGCGGCCTTGAGCACGGCCAACGAGACGATGGCCACGACGGCGAACACCTCGCGCCGCGCGGGCGCCTCCTGGATGAAGGCGTTGGCGAACACCAGGGAGAAGAGCGTCACCGAGTTGAGGATGGGCCAGGCGACGACGCGGTTTCCCGCCGCCAGGGCCATGACGAAGGCGACCTGATTGCCCACGGTGAAGAGGGCGCGCACGAGCAGGCTGGTGCGCGCGCGGCCGTCCACGACCAGCTCGCTCAACCGCGCCCCCAGCGTCCCCCGAGCGCCGAAGAGGAGCAGCAACACCAGGCAGGCCGCGCTCCGCCAGAACATCAAGGCGGTGCTCACCTCCAGGTTGGACGCCACGCCCGAAGGCTGGCCCTGGAAGAAGAGCTCCCCGCAGAGGCTCTGCACGACGACGGCCGCGGTGATGAAGAACGCCGGCAGCCACAGGGCGCGACGGCTGTCCGAGCCACCTCCCGCCGCCAGCAGCGAGCAGCCGGACACCGCGAGGGCGAACAGGTACTCGGTCCAGTGCACCGTGCGGCCGGACAGCATGAGCGCCAGGGGGATGAGCACATCCCCGACGCGCGAGGCGATGTTCACCCGGGCGACCGTGAGGTTCCGGAAGCCGAAGGAGAAGGCGAAGGCCACCCCCTGAACGCTCACCGCGAACAGCGCGAGCCTCGCGTTGCCGTAGAGCGCCCACCCCGCCCTGTCCTCCATGGGCAGCAGCGGCGTCAGCGCCGCCAGCAAGAGGAACGGGACGAAGTTGTTGGCGAAGTTGAGGACGAGGATGGACTGGCGGCGGAGCCCGTAGCTGAGCCGGTCGAAGACGCTGTTCCCCGACCGCAGCAGGACGGAGGTCAGCGAGTAGAGGACGGTTTCCATCGCGTCCGCGCGTCCGCGCTCGGCCCGGGGAAGAGGCGCTCCAGACAGGGCCACAGCTGGGGATGACAGGGCTCATCCAGCAGGCGCCCCAGCTCGTCCGGCGCCAGGAAGAGGCCCCCGTCCACCTCCCGCTCGGAGAAGCGCAGCGGGCCCTCCAAGCGGGCGCGGTAGAGGAAGATGCGCCGGTGGTGCCCATCGTCGAAGACGAACTCGGCCACGGGCGCCAACGGGCCCTCCAGGCCCAGCTCCTCCAGGAGCTCCCGCCGGGCGGCCTCCAGGGGCGCCTCGCCCGCGCTCACGTGGCCTCCCGCGGACGTGCACAGGTGGCCGGGCATGAAGGTCATGTGCCGGGAGCGCCGCTGCAGGAAGACCTTGCCGTCGTCGCGCTCCACCAGCACATGCACGATGCGGTGGGGCAGCTTCTGGCCGTAGATCTGGTCGCGGGGCGCGCGCCCCACCACCTGCCCCTGGGGGTCGATGACGTCAATCAGCTCCATGCCGCGGACATCCTATGCGACCAGGGGCTCGCGGCCTTGCACGGGAATGACCTCGATGCGGTCCCCCACCCACTTCCGGAGGTGTGCGTCCAGGTCGTAGTTCTCTTGCCTCCAGCCGTCCTGGACGGTGCCCGTCACCAGGGAGCTGAAGAAGAGCTTCTTGCCGGTGACGATCTCCTCGGTGCCCATGATGCCGTCTGGCCAGATGAGGAAGTAGTAGCGGCTGTAGTTGACGGTGCGGTCCGACAGGCGAATCTGCATGTCCGGGTAGCGCTCCCGCAGCCGCTCCACGGCCGCGGTGACGTGCGACGTCTCCTCGGGCATCAGCTCGCCGTAGATGTGATAGGCGCGGCCGGCGGAGAGCGTCCAGGAGATGGCCCAGTCGCGGATGCCCCGCTCGTAGATGAACTGGGCCAGCTCCTCGACATGCTGGCTGTTGTGGCGGTTGAGACAGGTCAGGATTCGCGGCGCCACGCCATGGTCCACGCACAGGCCCATGGCCCGGAGCGTCTCCTGGTAGGTGTTGCCCTTGGCGCTACGGCTGGGGCGAATCTCGTTGTTGACCCGCTCGTCCATGGAATCGAGGCTGATCTCCACGCGCGTGCAGCGAGACACCGTCTTCATCATCTGCTGCGTCAGGAAGGTGCCGTTGGTGCCGAGGATGGTGGCGACACCATGGTCCGTGAGCTTGTCGATGACGTTCAGGGTGTCTCGGCGCATCAAAGGCTCACCGCCTGAGAGAATCTGTCGCATGATTCCCGCGCGGATGATCTCGTCGGCCACCTTGAGCTGCTGGGGCGTGGAGAGCCGCTTCGACGGCAGGTCCTCGACGTTCCCGTAGCAGTGGATACATTTGAGGTTGCACGGCGCGGTGACCAGCCATCCACAACCGATGGGACTTCGCGGCACAGGTACACAGCCCTCGAACACCTTCGCCGAGAACTCATCGCGGAGGTTGTCGTAGATGATGGTGCCCCAGCTCTCCTGGCGCTCTCTGATGCGTGCGGACATGGCGTGGAATGAAGTACGGCTTCGCAGCCATCAATGGGCCGCAGAGCCTTGGTTGACGAATCTGAGCCGCCCAATTGAAAGGCTCACCGCACCCAGGAGGGCGCCCATGCCGGCGTCGGCATGGATACAGCCACATCCGCCCAGCAGCGCCCCCGAAGCTCCCGGGGACCCTCCCCCTCATCACTTCTTGAAAATAGAAGAGCCAGCCTACGCTGACGTCACAGAGACGTTACGTGAATTTTACTTTGTCCGCAAGTGCAAGTTTTCCTGATTTTTCATGAGGTACACGAAGGCGTCTCATCCGCGGCAGCATTCTCTTTAACTCACGCCTCTGACATCGCGGTGGCGGACGCCGCCGCGAGCCCCCGGCAACACAATCACAGACATCCTGAGCCGCCCCATACCCGCTCAAGCGCGTGCCCCGTCACGACGACACGGCGCGGAGCGCGGCTCCCGGGGGACTCAATACAAGGTCCCACACTCGGCGATCCGCTGGACCCGGAGCGCGGCCAGCCGCGCCAGGGGCAAGGCCACCTCGGGCCCTTCCAGCGCCGCCACCGCGCGAGCCACGGCATCCAGGGTGGACATCCCGGAGGGGTGCGAGGGCTCGCGGAGCCGAAGCAGGCCGGGCTCCGGTGGCGGCAGCGCCAGGCGAGGAAGCGTCCGCAGCAGGGGGAGCCGCTGGGTCATCCGCCGGGCCTGGGACCAGCTCGCATCCAGCACCACCAGCTGCCGCGGCGGGGGCGCACCTGGGGGCGCGGCGGGCCCATCCGGATAGAGCAGCCAGGTCCCGGGCTCGGAGAGCAGCTCCAGCTCCGAGTTCCCCGTGGGTGCGCCGTGGATGATGCGCTTCGAGTTCACCAGCGCCAGCACGGCCACACCACCGGTGTTGCTCTTCTTCGCGATCTCCATCACGTGTTGCAGGAAGAGGATTCGCGTCCGTGTGTGGATCTGGGGGATCTCGTCACACAGACACAGGTGCAGCGACAGGTTGCAGCGGGAACACCGCGGGCGGCTGACGAGACGGGATGACACTGCCCCCATCTTGGTGCTGCCTCTGGAGGAACAGAAGCGCTCGTTTCCCAGGCAGGCGGACTGAGACTCCGGGTGGTTGTCGGGCCCCGGCAATTGTAGGAGGCTGCGCCGCAATGACTCCGGACCGTCGAAAGTACCTGGTCGTGGGCGGGCTGGCCACGATGCTCCTCATCCTCGACCAGTGGACGAAGGTCCTGGTCCGCGAGCACGTGAAGCCCCTGGGCGCCTTCGGCATGAGCGTCTTCGGCGACGTCCTCCGCTTCCAGTACGTGGAGAACACCGGCATCACCTTCGGCATGTTCCGGTCGCTGCCCTACGCCCAGCTCATCCTCAGCGCGGTGGCCATCCCCGTCTTCCTCCTGGTCATCCACCTGGTCCGCCAGACGCCCGCGGACCATTACCGGCTGCACGTCGCGCTCGGCCTCGTCGGCGGCGGTATCGGCAACCTGATTGACCGCGTCCGCCTGGGCAGCGTGACGGACTTCGTCGTCGCGGACTTCGGGTTCTGGCCGCTCAACCCCTGGTATGCCTTCAACGTCGCGGACGCCGCGCTCGTCGTCGGCGCCATCTTGATGGCCTTCGACTCCCGCCGTCCGCAGCCAGCCCCCGCCGCCACCGCGTAGACACGGGGCCCTCAGCACCAGTTTGGATCGCCCGCACCAGCCAGGCGCGCTCCATTCTGGAGCACCGGTAGGCCCCCCCGTGGCTCGCGCTCCTGATTCCAGACACTTGGAAATGGCACACCCCGTGCTCTGAAGCGCTGGGCATGAGGGCGTCCCAGGCGGAGGCCCCCCATTCAAGGAGCCTCACGATGGAAGTCCGGTTTCATGGCGTTCGGGGGAGCATCGCGGTGTCGGGCTCGCGCATTGGCGGCAACACGGCCTGCGTGGAAGTCACCAGCCAGGGCCACCGGCTCATCCTGGACGCGGGCACGGGACTCCGCGCGCTGGGCGAAGTCATGATGCGCGAGGGCGCGCCCCAGAAGGCCACGCTCTTCTTCTCGCACCTGCATTGGGACCACGTGCAGGGCTTCCCCTTCTTCACGCCGGCATACCTGCCCACGTCCGAGCTGACGCTCTACGGCCCGGGGGCGAATGGGGCCCAGGCGCTCCAGTCCGAGCTGGCCGCGCAGATGCAACCGCCCCACTTCCCGGTGCCGCTCTCCACCATGCGCTCGCGGATGGACTTCCGCTCCGCGCTGCACGCCCGGCCCGTGGAGGTGGGCCCCTTTCGCGTCACGCCCATCGACGTGCCACACCCGCAGGGATGTCTGGCCTACCGCGTGGAGGCGGATGGACACTCGTTCGTCTATGCCACCGACGTGGAGGTGCGCGTGGAGGACCTGGCCCCGGAGGTGGGGCGGCTCTTCGAGGGCGCGGATGTCCTATGCCTGGACGCGCAGTACACGCCGGACGAATACGAGGGCCGCAAGGGGATGTCGAAGAAGGGCTGGGGCCACTCGACGATGATGGACGCGGCGGGCGTGGCCGGGCTCGTGGGCGCGCGCCGGCTGTGCCTCTTCCACCATGACCCGGCGCACGGCGACGACGTGCTCGAGGACATGGCGGAGCAGGCGCGCGCGCTCTTCCCCGTCTGCGAGCCCGCGCGAGAGGGCCAGCGGCTGGTGCTGGGCCGCGCGGCCTGAGAAGGGCGGCCCCATGCCCTCCGGATGTTATGGTGCGGCCTCCGCCTTCGTCCTTCCGCCGTTGCCCGCCATGCCCCAAGCCTCCTCGGAAGTCTCCCAGGTCCTCCTCCCCTTCGGAGGACTCGTTGGCAGGGAGGTGGACCTCGACGCGTTCCTCCAGACGCTGATGGACCGCATCGCCATCACCTTGCAGGCGGACCGCGGGACCCTCTGGCTGCTGGACCCGGCCCGCCGCGAGCTGTTCAGCCGCGCCGCGCACCTGCCCGAGGTGTCCCAGATTCGCGTCAAGCTGGGCCAGGGCGTCGCCGGCACCGTCGCCGAGGCGGGCCACGCCATCAACGTGCCGGACCCGCGCGGCGAGCAGCGCTTCTTCGCGGACATCGACCGGATGACGGGCTACCGCACCACCAGCCTGCTCGCGGTGCCGCTGCGCGACGGGGACGGCGCCCTCTACGGCGTGCTCCAGGTCCTCAACCGCCGCGGCGCGGATCGCTTCACCGATGAGGACACGCAGCGGCTCACCGCCATCGCCTCGCAGGTGAGCACCGCCCTCCAGGGCACCAGCCTCTATCAGGAGCTCCAGCGCGCGAAGGACCAGCCCCAGGTGCCGGTGGGCTACTTCTTCAACCGCATCATCGGAGAGTCCCCGCAGCTCCAGGCCATCTACCGTCTGGTGCGCAAGGCCGCGCCCACCGACGCGACGGTGCTGCTGCGCGGCGAGAGTGGCAGCGGCAAGGAGCTGTTCGCCCGCGCCGTCCATGTGAACGGCCCCCGCAGGGACCAGCCCTTCATCAAGGTGGACTGCGCGGCGCTGCCCGCCGCGCTCATCGAAAACGAGCTCTTCGGCCACGAGCGCGGCGCCTTCACCGGCGCGGACCACCGCGTGCCCGGCAAGTTCGAGGCGGCCAGTGGCGGCACGGTGTTCATCGACGAGCTTGGCGAGCTGCCCCTGCCCGTGCAGGGCAAGCTGCTGCGAGTCCTCCAGGACCGTGAGTTCGAGCGCGTGGGCGGCACCCAGGCCGTGAAGGTGGACGTGCGCATCGTCGCCGCCACCCACCGGGACCTGGCCCGCATGGTGACCGAGGGCCGCTTCCGCGAGGACCTCTACTACCGCATCAAGGTCGTCGAGGTGGTGCTGCCGCCGCTGCGGGAGCGCGGCGCGGAGGACATCGAGCGGCTCGCCCGCCACTTCGTCGCCGCCGTCGCCCGGAGGCACCGGCTGACGCCGCCCCGCCTCAGCGCCGCCGCGTTGGAGCGGCTCAAGCGCTACCGCTGGCCCGGCAACGTGCGGGAGCTGGAGAACTGCATCGAGAGCGCCGTGGTGCTCTGCGAAGGGGAGATTCTCGAAGAGCACCTGCCCCTGCCCGACGTCGACCGGGCCGCCATGCCGCCTCCAGCCGCCGCCCAGGATGCCGACGCGCCGGAGGCCCCCGCGCCCGTGGATGCGGGCCTGCTGTCGCTGGCGGAGGTCGAACGCCGCCACATCCTGCGCGTGCTGGACGCCGTGAAGGGCAACCGCACCGCCGCGGCCCGCGTGCTGGAGATTGGCCGCAACACGCTCGCACGCAAGCTCAAGGAGTACGGCCTGGGCGACGAGCCCTGACCCCTCCCTCCAGGGCAGGTCTCCGCTGACCACCGGGCTTTTCGAGTATCCGCCTTGTTCCGAGCTGAGCAACGGCGTACGACGAAGAGACCTCCGGCCACCGAGCAGGAGGCTTCAGCCCAGGGGGATGCGCATGAAAGTGGTCAACAAGCTGCTGGAGAAGCTTCCCGACGTCGTGGCGGGCAAGGTGCCCGACGTGAAGCTGCAGGACCAGGACATCAAGGTGCCGCTGGCCCAGGGGACCTTCACGGAAGAGAAAATCCTTCCGCCCAAGCTGGCCATGCACGGCCTCACCCTCTCCTTCGAAACCACCGGCGAGGCCTCCATCCGCAACTTCAACTCGCCCGGTGACGTGGACGAAAACGGCATCATCGGCGAGTCGGGCCCGGAGAGCGCCGAGTCAGGGCCCCGGCCCCAGCTGCTGCTGGGCAGTGACGTGGGCTGGATGCGCTACCAGGTGTCCGCGCGCGTGAAGGCCGCCGTGAGCGCCAGCCTGTCCTTCCTCGCCTCCGAGAACCAGTCGGAGCTGTCCGTCACGCTCAGCGACTACCGCGCGCACCCGCTGGGGCAGAACATGCGCGAGGCGGTGCGCGCGGACCTGTCCGAGCTGCGGCTGATGCAGGCCACCGACCTGGCCAAGCTTGGCACGGGGGACGCGGTGGCGTGGCAGGCCCGCGGCGCGCTCCACACGCGGCTGGAGCTCAACTGGGCGGACCTCTTCCCCGCCAACCTCAACCGCCTGGGCTTCCTGCGCGGCAACGAACTGCTCGCGCTGAAGGTCAGCGCCAAGGCCGGCCTCGCCGCCCGGGTGTCCCTCACCGACGACTACCAGCTCAGCTTCTCCCGTCCCCGCGCCGGCCGCATCCAGGTCGCCGTGCGCAAGGTGAAGTCCCATGAGCAGGCGCTCTCCGCCGGCCTGGGCATCACCGTGGAGCTGCTGGACCCGGCGGCGGTGAAGTCCCAGCTGGGCCAAGTGCTGGAGGCGCTGCTGGGGCCCGTCCTCCGCGAGCTCGCCAAGAAGGGCGCCACCGCGGTGGAGCTCATGGACGGCCTGGTGGACAAGGCCAGCAAGGCGAAGCTGGACGACACCCAGAAGAAGGTGCTGGGCCAGGTGCTGGAGCGGCTGGGCATCGACCCGCAGCTGGCCGACCCGGCCAACCTCCCGCAGGCCTGGGCCGACTTCAAGGCCCGCGTCTCCGAGGCGCTGGACAACGCCGTCCGCACGCAGGTCGCCGAGGGCTTCGAGTACGAATACCTGCGCCTGTCAGAGGCCTCCACGCTGATGGAGGTCGTCGTGGAGGACGTCACCGCGATGCGCTTCCACGAGTCCCTGCTCAAGGGCAACCTGGTGGAGCTGCTGAAGTGGATGAAGAGCCTCCCCGCCCAGCAGAGCGAGTTCGAGCTGCGCAACTACCTCCACGCCACCACGCTCACGCGCCAGCAGGCCTACGGCTTCTCCCTGGGGATTGGCTCGTTCGAGCTGCTCAAGGCGAAGAACGTCAGCAAGCAGTCCTGGGTGACGCAGGAGAACTTCCAGGGCGCCCGGCGCATGGCGTTCCTCGGCCGCCGGGGCTACGAGGACAAGCTGCTGGGCACCCGCGGCCAGTGGGTGGTGGACCTGAAGGCGGACATGACGCGCTTCTCCCCCACCCCCGTCGCCTCCGACTTCGGCTACGGCCTGCACCTGATGCTGTGGGGACGGCAGAAGAAGCTGTCGCGCAAGGACCTGCAGCAGGCGGTGGATGACGCCGTCGTCTGGGGCGTGCTGGACGCGAAGGACGCGGCCAGCGTCATCAGCGTCATGCAGGAGGACGTGGGCAAGCACCCCATCGAAACGCGGCTCGAGCTGAAGATGGCGGATGACTCGTTCCGCGCCCTGGTGCCCCGCATCCAGACGCTCGAGCTGTCGCGCTTCTCACGCGCCCTGGCCCGCGCGCTGCCCTGGAGCGAGCAGCTCCCCCGCGCCTCCCCCGAGTTCCGGCGCGCCGTCTACGCCCCCATCTGGGAGGCCTACCTCCGCGAGGTGCAGGAGCAAGGCAGCCTCATGCTGAGTGACCTGTCGCCCAGCCGCGCGGCGCAGATCGCCAAATGGTATTTCCAGAAGGACCCCACGGTGCGCGAGTTGGGCAAGGACCTGCAGCTCATCGAGAGCGAGTGGCGTCCGGGCGGCGGCAACTTCAGCTTCGCGGAGGTCATCTCGAAGAACCCCAACACGCTCACGCGGTGCCGGAGCTTCGTGAGCGGCATGGTGCGCCTGCGCCGCGCCATTGACGAGCGCAAGGCCCCGGACGAGCTGCGCACCGTGTTCGGCGAGCTGGAGGGCATGTGGACCACCGGCTTCCACCTGCGCGCCGCGGGCTCGCTGCTCGCGGACCTGGCGCAGACCACGCCGCTGGGCCTCGCGGGCATGGAGCGGACCCTCACGGTGCGAGTGGCGGACAGCGAGGAGCAGCTCGTGTTCTCCACCACACGCGGCACCGGGAACACCCGGGCCGACTGAGCGCGCCTCACAGCGCCCGTGACAGGACGACGGCCGCGGCCATGGACAACACCCCGGCCGCGGCGAAGTGCCGCCAGGCCCGGCGCGCCAGCGTCTCACGGGTGGCCGGCGCCTGCGGCCCCAGCACCACCAGCGCGGGGCCTCCCTCCCGGCCGCCCAGGACGTAGCTGCCCTCGACAGGGCCTCGGCGGAGCTCGCCCACCACGAGGCAGGCTTCGCCCACCGCGCCCACGCGCTCCCAGGACAGGGCCTCGGGTCCGGCGGCGCCGGTGGGAGGAGCGTTCGCCGCCCCAGGATGCGCCGTCTGATACCAGGACGCGGGCACCGTGCCTGGCAGCGCCTTGCACCGGCGGACCTCCACCGGGGCCATCAGCGACGCGGGCGAAAACGACACGGAGGCGCTGACGCGCTGGCCCCGCAGCGCCAGCACCGGCGCATACGCGCGCTCACGAGACAGCAGCGCCCCGCGCTGGCCGTCCGCCGCCACCTCGCGAACCTCCGCGTCGAAGAAGGCACACGGCACGCCGCCGGGCGACGTCAACGTCGACTCCGCGTCCAGGACGCCGTGGTAGACGCCCCAGCCCGGCGACGCTCCGGCGCGCAGGGCCGCCACGGCTTCTTCCAACGGCACCGGCGCCGAGCCCCGCAGCACCTTGGCGCGCGTCCGTGCCCAGGCGCCCCGCAGCGCCAACCCTGCGGCCAGCACCAGCAGGACAGAGCCCAGGGCCTTCACGGCCGTCTCCGAGGCCAGCACCGCCCCGGTCCCCTGGACGTGCCGCAGCACGACGAGCGACGCCCCCGCCAGAAGTCCAAACCACAACAAGGGCACGCGGTAGGGACGCGGCGCCGCGTCCTTGCGCCCGTAGGCGAAGGCCGCCACCAACAACCCCAACAGGCACGCCGCGTAGACCGGCGCCAGCGCCATGCGCCATAGCTCCATCGCGTCCCCCTGCAGGCTTGGGCATGGCCACCCGCGTGGCGAAGCCTGCCGAGCGCAAGGTGGGGATGACGCGGCGTCCGCGCAAGCCTCCGCCTGCCCGTGTGGGCTGCTATTCGGGGCTGGCGGCGACGCGGCGGACGGGCCGGGGCATCAGGTGCCCTCGGACCTTCAGGTCATCGAACGAGCAGGACAGGTTGCGGCAGCCCAGGGCCACCTTGCCCACCCGGTCCTCCAGGCCCACCAGCAGCTTGCGGGCGAAGCGCTCATTGTTGAGGAACGCCTCCACCAGCACGCCCGAGCTGTTCCGGCGCAGCTGCAGCCGCACCTGGTAGGGGCCGTGGGCCGGCAGCGGCATCTCGTCCTCGACGAGCGCCTCCGTGTCCTGCGCGCTGTTGCCCACCACCTCACGGCCGTCCGGCATGAAGTAGCGCCACGACAGCCGCATGCCTACGTCCGGAATGGCGAACGCGGAGACCTGCAGGTCCTTGATGCGGAACGCCAGCTCGCCGTAGTGCTGCGCGTCCGCGTCCTGCGCGTACTCCTGCCCCAGCGCCGCCACGTCCATCAGCACCTCGGCCGTGAACTCGTTGGAGGAGAAGTAGCGCTGCGCGATGTACGCGCGCGGAACCAGCCGCCGCCCGTTGGTCTCCTTGCCCGCCTGCAGGGCCTGGAGTTCCCCATCCACCAGCCGCCATTGGCCGCTGTGGACGTTGATCTCCTCGTTTCCCTCGTTGAAGCCCAGCTCCAGGCGCGAGGTGCCCCCGGCCTTGGCGGGCGCCGCGAAGGAGAGCGTGGAGAAGACCTCGCCGTAGGTGTTCGGCGGCAGCACCTGGTTGCCGGGCTTCACCCGGACCCCCTTCGTGCCGATGATGACGCCCTGGTCCTCGCCCAGGTGGAGGCTCACCGGCCCCACGAACCACCGGACCGCGAAGCCCAGCAGCGCCAGTCCGCCCACCACCGACAGGCCACCGCGCACGCGCCGCCAGCCTGAACGGAGCTGACGCGACAGCGCGGTCTGCCGCGCCGGCCGCACCGACCGCGCGGCCGCGGGCACCAGGCGCCCGTCCAGCTCGCCCTGGGGAATGCCCGGCGCGGAGCTGGTGGCCGTCATCGCCTCCAGCGCGGCGCACAGCTCACCGGCCTTCTGATAACGCGCGGCCGGGTCCTGCTCCAGCAGGCGGTCCACCACCGGGTCCACGCGCGAATCCAGCCCGGGCACCCTCGCGGAGGGCAGCTTGAAGCGGCCCAGCGGCAGCTCTCCGGTGAGCACCTCATAGAGGATGACGCCCAACGAGAAGAGGTCCGCGCGGCCGTCCACGTTCTTCGCGTCGCGGCGCTGCTCGGGCGCCATGTAGTTCAGCGTGCCCATGGCCACCGACGTCGCGGTGAGCTGCAGGCGTGAGTCCGGCGCGCGGATGCCCGCGAGGCCGAAGTCCGCCACCTTCACGTGCCCACGCCCGTCCAGCAGGATGTTCTCCGGCTTCAGGTCGCGGTGGATGATGCCCTTGTCGTGCGCGCACTCGATGGCGCGCGCCACCGCCAGGAGGAGCTTGATGCCCTTCTCCGGCGTGAGCCCGGCCGACATCGCCTCGCGCAGCGAGCGGCCCTCCACGTACTCCATGACGAAGTAGTAGTGCTCGCCCGCCACGCCCCGGTCGATGATCTGGATGATGTGCGGGTGGTTGAGCGCCGCCAGCGCCGTGGCTTCCTTCTCGAAGCGCGTGACGAACTCCGGGTCCTTCGCCAGCCGCGGCGGCAGCAGCTTCACCGCCACCGTGCGCCCCAGCGACTGCTGCCGCGCCAGCCACACCTCACCCATGCCGCCGCGCCCGAGCATCTCCAGCAGCTCGAACCCCGGCAGGTCCACCTTGCCGCCCCCCACGAAGGTGCTGTCCTCGTGCCCGTTCAGGTCCGAGCGCGCGCTGCCCGAGCCCGTCTTCGCGGACGAGCGCACCAGCGTCGGGTCCACCGGCGCGTCCGAGCTCCCCTTGCTAGACGGCATGGCCACCCCGCTGCTCTCCTGCGCCACCACGCCCGGCGGCCCATTCACGCCGCCGTGGGGCCCGGAGCCCACGGGCTCCGAAACGCGCGAGAGCGAAATGTCGATGCCCGGCGCCGGCTCCGCGTGGGGCACCACCGTCACCGCGCCGGAGGTCCCATGGGCCGGTGGACGCCGCTCCTGGAGGCCGCTGCCGGTGGGCACCATCGTGTTGCGCGCCACCTCGGCGGCCACGTCACCCCGGCGGGCCTCGAACCGGATGCCGCAGCGGCACTGGACACGCTGGCCGCTCACGTAGACGCGGATGTCGTGGGGATGGCCGCAGTTGGGGCAGGCCTGCGTCGTCGGGCTCATGCGCGGCGTGAGGAGGCGGCGGTGGTGTATTCCAGCCCGTGGACGCGGTAGGTCGGCACGGCCTTCTCCTTGCCCTTCACCTGGAGGGCCGGCAGCCCCTCCACGTCGAAGCCGGCGCCCGCCTTGCGCACCGTGGACTCGGAGGCCAGCACCTCACCGCTCTTCGCCATGCCACACAGGCGCGAGGCCGTGTTCACCGTGTCGCCAATGGCGGTGAACTCATGGCGTTCGGCGCTGCCCATGTAGCCGACAACGGCCTGCCCGGTGTTCACCCCGACGCCGACCTCGATGGGCTGCTTGCCCGCGTCCACGCGGCGGCGGTTCAGCTCCTGCACGGCGTCCTGCATCTCCAGGGCGGCCCGCAGCGCGCGGGCGGCGTCATCCGGGTGCGACAACGGCGGCCCCCAGACGGCCATGACACAGTCCCCAATGAACTTGTCCAGGTTCCCCTCGTGGCGGAACACCACCCCGGCCATGGCGGTGAAGAAGGCGTTGAGCATGTCCACCACCTCTTGCGGAGAGTCGTTCTCCGAGATGGTGGTGAACCCGCGGATGTCGGCGAACAGGCAGCTCACCTCCGCCAGCCGGCTCTGCGCCAGGTCTTCCGTCTCGCCGGCGATCACCGCGTCGGCGACGGCCTTGGACAGGAAGCGGCTGAGCTCCGCGCGCGTCACGGCCTCGGCGCGAATCTGCTCGGCCAGCGCCGCGTTCTCCAGCGCGATGCTCGCCTGCGAGGCGATGCCGGAGAGGATGGTCAAATCCTTCTCCGAGAAGGCGTTGATCTGCTGCCGGCTGTCCAGGAAGAGCACCGCTTGAATCTTCCCGTTCACCTTCAGCGGCACCGCCATGGCGGACCGGATGCCCTGCGCGACGATGCTCTCCGCCGCGGAGAAGCGCTCGTCGATGATGGCGTCCGCCGTCAGCACCGCCTTGCCCGTCTCCACCACGCGCTTGAGCACGGTGTCGGACAGCATGACGTTGACGGCCTTGTCGGAGCGGTGGTGCACCGCCGACGGGATGAACTCGCCGTCCGCGGCCACCTTCAGGATGACGCCGTGGTCCGCGGCCAGCAACTGGAAGGCCACCTTGAGGATCTGCTCGAAGAGCCCCGTCTGGCTGCCCTGCAGGCTCACCTGCCGGTGGAACTCATGGGCGATGCGCAGCTTCTCGTAGTCGCGGCGCAGCGCCTCCACGTCCGTCACCTGCTCGGCGGGTCGGAAGTTCTGCGGCACTTGGTCCATCTGCGCCAGGAAGGCCGGCATGGAGATGGACTGCGCCACCACCGTCACGCCCGGCGCGGTGGGCAGGGTGGCCGGCGCCACCGGCTCGCCGCTGTGGAAGATGAGCCGCGAGGCGCCCAGGGAGATTTCGTCCCCGTCGCGCAGCTTGAGCTCCTTCACCCGGCGGCCATTCACGAAGGTGCCGTTGGACGAGCCCAGGTCCTTGAGGAGGAAGTCCTTGCCCACGCGCTCGATGACCGCGTGCTCCTTGGAGACCTCCCGGTCCACCAGCCGCAGCGTGTTGGACGGATGCCGGCCCAGGGACGTCGCCGGCCCCAGGGGAAACTCTCCGAGCGTGCCGTCCGCGAAGCGCCCTGTCAGACGGGGGCCACGAAGCTGCCCGGGTTTGGGTGCGAAGGGGACGGGGGACTGGCTCACGCGGAAATCCTCACCGGCCCGGACACTACCAGAGCCCATCGTCACCGGGGAACGCTCGGAATCACCACTGCACGCCTGGTCAGCGGCCAGCCGTCGGCTTCCGGTCCGAGCCGCCCATCCGGATGGCCAGCCCCACCGACGGCATCACCGTCACCCCGCCCAGGTCCCGCTTCATCCCGAAGAGCTGGGGCCTGCTCCGGAAGTAGCCCCCCGTCACCTCGGCGAAGAGGTGGACGTACCGGTAGCCCACGGCGATGCCCAGCGTGGAGCCCACGAAGTGGCTGCCCACCGAGGCGGGGAGCGTCGCGTCGAAGCCCGACACCGGCTTCCCCTGCTGGGCGTAGTCCACCAGCCGGGCGTCCAGCCGGGTCCGGCTGTAGATGTACTTGGGCGCCGCGTAGAGCTTGAAGACGTCCCCCCAGTCCGCGCTCAGGTACAGGGGCACCTCCACGTCGTAGCGGCTGAATTCGCCCATCTCCACCACCTCCAGCACGTCCAGGACCGGGCTGCTGAAGAAGTGCCGGGACACCCCCACCCCCAGCGACATGTCGTAGGAGCGCTGCCCCAGCTCCAGGTAGCGGCCCACCTCATCCCCGCCATGGGCCAGTTGGAACTTCAGGTCCCCGCGCAGGGAGATGCCGCTGTAGCGCAGGCCCACGTCCAGCCGGTCCACCACGCCCACCCGGACCATCAGCTCCGGATTGACGCCCGGCGGGGCCACCATCAGCGCCACGCCCGCCGTCAGCAGCTCCTGCTGCGCCTCCTCGCTCAGCGTGTAGGGGCGGTCATTCTCCACCGCGTCCCGGGCCGCCTCGCCCTCACGCTTGCCGGCGTCCACCACCCGGACCAGCGTGCCGACCGGGATGAAGAACCCCGCCCCGCCCGTCACCTGCACCTGCCCCGGCGCCAGCGTCCGGGCGGTCTGCTGCGTGGACAGCGTGGAGGCACACCCTGGGGCCAGGGCCAGGAGCAGCAGGGGAAGGATTCGCATGAGAAGTCACGTTATCCCCTTTCTGGCGCAGATGCTTCATTCCGGGGCGCCGCGCTGGTAAGGGGGCGCCGTGCGAATCAAACAAAAGCCCGAGGACTTCTCCGTCAAGGAGTCATACCGTTTCGACGAAGTCGACTCGGGACGTCACCGCGTCTACCTGATGGACAAGCAGAAGCTGTCCACCTTCGACGCGGTGACGCGGCTGCGGGATGCGTTCGGGCTCAAGCCCGGCGCCATCAGCTACTGCGGCCTCAAGGACAAGCAGGGCCGGACCGAGCAGATCATCGCGGTGGACGGCACCGACGTGGACATGCAGGAGCCTGACCTGCGGCTGAAGTACCTGGGCCGCACGGACAAGCCGCTGTCCGCCGCCAACATCACCTCCAACCGCTTCTCCGTCACGGTGCGCTCGCTCCAGCCCGCGTCGCTGGGGCCCCTCAACGTGGCCACCGCCGAGGTCAACCGCCTGGGCGTCATCAACTACTTCGACAGCCAGCGCTTCGGCTCGCTGAAGCACGGCCAGGGCTTCATCGCCAAGGACCTCATCCGGGGCGACTTCGAGGCCGCGCTGCACAACTACATGGCCAAGCCGTCCGAGCTGGACCGGACGGAGGACGCCAAGATCAAGGCCTTCTGGAGGGAGAACTGGGGCCGCTGGGACGCGCGCGTCCCGTATGAGGGCACGCGCAAGTACCACCGCGTCCTCAAGTCCCTGCGCGACCAGCCGGGTGACTACCTGCGCGCCTTCATGCAGATCGACGCGGACTACCGCGCGATGCTCATCTTCACCTTCCAGAGCTTCCTCTGGAACGAGGGCGTGCGGCGCTACCTCCAGCTAATGCTGCCGCGCGAGCACCTCTTCCCCATGCGCTACCAGGCCGGCACGCTGCTGTTCCACCGCGACGCCAGCCCGGAGGTGCTCCGCACGCTGCGCGACGCCACCTTCCCCCTGCTCGCGCCGAACTCGACGTTCAGCGATCCGAAGGTGGAGGAGGCCGTGCGCTGGGTGCTGGGCCGCGAGAAGCTCCAGCTGTCGGACCTGCAGGTCCCCGGCGCCGAGCGCAGGCTCTACTTCAAGCACGAGGAGCGGCCCCTGCTGTCGTTCCCGCACAAGCTCGTCGTGGGCCGCACGCAGGTGGACGAGCTCAGCCGCGACGACATCAAGGTCAACATCGCCTTCACCCTGCCGCCTGGCGCCTACGCCACCCTGGTCGTCAAGCGGCTGTTCCACTTCGACTACGCGGAGGACAGCGCGGAGACCATCCGCGCCTCGCAGCGTCCGAAGCTGGTGGAGGCCGAAGCCGCCGCCGCCGCGCACGAGCCCTCCAGCCGCCGGGGCCCGCCCCGCCGTGACACGGACGGCGCACGCGCCGGAAGCCGTGGCGCGGAGCCCCGCCGCCGCTCGTCCGGAGACCGCGACACGCGCGCGCCCGCTGGAAACCGCGATGCCCGGGGCGCTGCTGGCGCGCCCGGCCGCCGCCGCACCGGTCCCCGGGAACCGGAGCTCCTGGAGCCCACCTCGGGCCGCGCCCGCACCCTGGCCGCCAAGGCCCCCGAGGCCAGGCCCGCGGCCCCGGAGGAGCCCGCCACGCCCGTGGGCTTCCGCGAGCGCCAGCGCCAGCGCAAGGACGCCCGTGAGACGGCCCGCGCGGAGACCGCGGCCCAGCGCGCCCAGAAATCCAAACCCGCGAAATCACGGAAGAAATAGAGATGTCTCGCCCGGATGCAATGGGCGGACGGGCGCGCCGTAGGACAAGGCGTGAACGCTCTTGCCCTCGACGACGCTCCCGGGACGCTCGCCCATGCCATCGGGATGCTGATGGCTGAGGAAGCCCCGCCGCTTCCCTGGAAAGCGGACGTGCAGGCCGCCCGACGAGGCGACCCGTCCGCCTTCGAGGCCCTGGTTCGCAGCGTGCAGCGCCCCGTCTACGGCCTGGCGCTGCGGCTGCTCCAGCGCGAGGCCGAGGCCGCGGAGGTGGCGCAGGAAGCGCTGCTTCGCGCCTACCAGAACCTCCACCGCTACGACGACGCGCGCCCGTTCGACCTGTGGGTGCTCGCCATCACCCGCAACCTCTGCCTGGACCTGCTCCGCCGCCGCACCAAGGTGCGCACCGAGGAGCTGGAGCCCATGAAGGAGCTGATCCCCAGCGGCGAGGCGTCGCAGGAGGATGGCGCCATCGCCCGCGAGGAGCGGCAGTCGCTGGAGGAGGCCATGGCCACCCTGTCCGTCGACGACCGGGAGGTGCTCGCCCTCTATTACGTCCAGAAGCGCACGACGAAGGAGATCGCCCAGATCATGGGCTGTGCGCCTGGAACCATCATGGCCCGGCTCTTCCGGGCTCGTGAGAAGCTGCGCAAGAAGATGACCACGGAGGAGGCGCCGCGATGAATCCCCACCTGTGTCCGGACCTCGAAGTCCTCTTCACGGAGCTGGAAGCCGGTGAAGGGCCCGCGCTGGACCACGCCGCCGAGTGCGCCGCCTGCGCCGCCGTCCTGGAAGAGCACCGGCTGATGGAGCAGGACCTGTACCGGCTGGCGGACCCCCTCCCTCCGCCCACCCTGGTGGCCAGCGTCATGGCGCGCGTGTCCGCCGAGCCCGTGCCCCGGCGCCGTGAGGTCTGGTCCGGGCTGGCCATCCTGCTGACGTCGATGCTGGGCGGGCTGGGCTACCTGGTGATGAGCGACCAGGCGCTCGGCCGGCTGGGAACCGGGCTGGCCTCCGTGCTGGTGCAGGGGCGGCCCTTCGTCGAAGGCGTCCTCAGCGGCGCCAACGCGTTGTGGACCACCGCGGGCCTGACGGTGGCCTGCTCCCTCGCCTTCCTCCTGCTGACGTCGCTGTACGGCCTCAAGCGGCTCGTCGGCACCGGTCCCTCTCCTTCCGAAGCGTGAGCGAACCATGAAGATCCTCTCTCGAATCCTCTTCCCCGCTCTGCTGCTCGGCGCCCCCCTGGCGCTTGCCCAGGACACGGCGCCCCAGGCCGGCGTGACGGCGCCCGCCGCGAGCACCGTCGACATCAGCTTCCGCGGCACCCTGCGCGACGCCCTCAAGACGATCGCCGACAAGGGCGGCCTCAACCTGGTCGTCACCGGTGACCTGGACGTGCCCGCCGAGGTCCACGTCCGCCACGTCACGGCGAACCAGGCCCTGCGCACCGTGGCCCGCGCCTACTCGCTGCGGCTGGACCAGGACGGCACCATCTTCACGCTGCGACCCATGACGGCGCAGGAGAAGCACGCCGCCGAATCGGGTGCGGCCAACGCCCACGTCGCGCCCGCCGCGCCGGAGGCCCCGCCCGCGCCGGAGGCTCCAACCGCGCCCAGCGCTCCGCCCGCGCCGGAGGCCCCGCCCGTGATGGCGGCACCGCCCATCCCTCCGATTCCCGACCTCCCGGACGCGTTCTCCGAGGAGACGCGGGAGGAAATGAAGCGCGCCCGGGACGAGATGAAGCGGGCCCGCGACGAGGTGCGGCGCACGATGCGCCGCAACGGCAGCCGCAACGTGGTGGCGCGCGGACAGAGCCTGGAGGTGAAGGAAGGCCAGGCGGTGGAGAGCGCCGTGGTGTACGGCGGCAACCTGGTGGTCAACGGCCACGTCAGGGATGACGCGGTCGCCTTCGGCGGCAACCTGGAGGTCCACGGCCGCGTGGACGGGGACGCCCACGCCTTCGGCGGCAACGTCATCCTGGGGCCGGACGCCCACGTGGAAGGCGACGTGTCTGCCTTTGGCGGCTCCGTGGAGCGCGACGACGACGCCCGGGTGGAGGGCAGCATCGAGTCCTTCGGCGGCGCGGGCATTGGTCGCATGGTGGCCAGCGAAATCAAGAAGGGCGTGAAGGAAGCCAAGGACCCTGACGAAGACCGGAGGGACCGCGACGATGACGGCGCGGGCCTGGCGGGCTTCATCCTCACCTTCGCGGTGCTCTTCGGGCTCGGCTTCCTGGGACAGATGTTCTTCCCCGCGCGCATGAAGCAGCTGGGTGAGGAGGTGCGCCGCAAGCCGGTGCAGACAGGGCTCACCGGCTTCGTGGGACTGCTGGCGATGCTTCCCCTCACGGTGGTGCTGTGCATCACCATCATCGGCATCCCGGTGGCGCTGGTGCTGTGGATGGCGGCCCCCTTGGCGGCGGCGCTCGGCTACGCGGCGGTGGCGAGCGAGCTGGGCACGAGGCTGCCCATCCTCCGCGGCCGGAAGACGCAGGCGGTGGTGCTGGCCCTGGGGCTGCTGGTGCTGATGGTGGTGGGCGCGCTCCCCATCTTCGGCCCCATCCTCACCACGCTGGTCGGGCTGATGGCCCTGGGCGCGGTGGTCCGCACCCGCTTCGGGCACCGGCCGCAGGGCATGCCCGAGCCCATCATCCCGTCCAGCGAGCAGCCTGTCTGACAGGGATTGCCGGGTGCTTTGCCCGGCGCGTCACGCACCGACGCGAGCCTTCACGGGGACTGTCCCGGGCGCCCCACGCCCGGGACGGTCCCCGCTCGTTTTACGGTGTGCGCCTTAGCCAGGCTCGGGCGCGCCATCACCGCGCCTGTCAGCCAGGCGTGTTGGGCATTGCGCGTCATGCCGTCAGAGGCTTTGACCGCCCGGTCCGCCTAAGCCATTTTGCGCGCACCCATATGCGACGCCTTCCCGACGTACCGCCGCGCGGCCGGGCCATCACCGTGGACCTCGAGGGCGAGAGCCTCCCCGCCATCGAAGGTGAGCCGGTGGCGTGCTCGCTGATTGCCGCGGGTGAGCCGCTGCTCGCCCGCTCCATCAAGTACCACCGGCCGCGAGGCCCCTACTGCTTCGCCGGGGCCTGCTCGCATTGCCTGATGCGGGTGGACGGCGTGCCCAACGTCTACGCGTGCCGCACGCCCGCGCGGGACGGCATGAAGCTGGAGCGGCAGAACGCCTACCCCTCCGCGAAGGTGGACATCTTCGAGAGCATCGACTGGGCCTTCCCCAAGGGCATGGACCACCACGAGATGTTCGCCGGCGTGCCGGTGGCCGAGCAGGTGATGGCCAAGGTGGCGCGGCAGCTCGCGGGGCTGGGCCTCTTGCCCAAGACGCCCGCGCCGGTGACGGCGCCCGCGCGCACGGTGCGCACCCGCGTGGCGGTGGTGGGCGGCGGCGCGGCGGGCCTGGCGGCGGCGCGCGTGCTCACCGAGCGGGACGTGGGCTTCCTCCTGATTGAGCGGGACGACGCGCTCGGTGGCCGGCTCGCGAACGGCGCGCCGGAGGCCGGCGGCCCCAGCCTGGACGACGTCCACCGCATCCCACCCAGCAGCGTGCTCACGCGGGCCACCGCGCTGGGCCTGTACGACGACGAGGCGGGGCGCTTCCTCGCGGTGGGCACCTGGGAGGCGGACGCGCCGCGCCTGGTGAAGGTGTACTCGGAGCGCTTCCTGCTCACGCCCGGCGGCCATCCGCCCACGCTGCCCTTCGAGAACAACGACTTGCCCGGCGTCTACGCCGGCCGCGCGGCCAGCCTCCTGCTGCGCCGCTACGACGTGGCGCCCCAGACGGCGGCCCTGGTGGGCTGGGGCGCGGAGCTGCACGCGCTGGCGAACCTGCTCCAGGAGCGCGGCACGAAGGTGGTGGCGGTGGTGGACCTGCGGGACCCGCCGCCACCGGGCGCCCATGCCACGGCGGTGCGCGGCGATGAGCCCAAGGCCCATGGCCTGCGCGGCGTGAGCGCCTTCAGCTACACGCGCAAAGGCGGCGGCCGGGAGAAGGTGTCGTGTGACGCGGTGCTGGTCTCCGTCCCCGTCAGCCCCAGCTTCGAGCTGGCGCGGCAGGGCGGCGCGAAGGTGCCGTTCGACGCGCAGCGCGGGCTCTTCGTGGTGGAGACGGACGCGGACGGACGCACCCAGGCACAGGACGTGTACGCGGCGGGGGACGTCACGGGCGGAGGCTCGGCGCGGGAAGCGGCGGCGGCCGGACGGCGCGCGGCCCAGGCGCTGGTGGGAGGACTGTCATGAGCAAGGCGATGATCTGCTCCTGTGAGGACGTCACCGTGGACGACATCCGTCACGCGGTGTCCCGGGGCTTCCGCGACGTGGAGTCGGTGAAGCGCTACACCGGCTTCGGCACCGGCATCTGCCAGGGCAAGAGCTGCGCGGCGGCGGTGGCCGCGCTGCTGGAGAAGGAGAAGGCGCTCAAGCCCGCGGCCGTGGTGCCCTTCACGCCGCGCCCGCCGCTCTACCCCACCGAGCTGCGGATGCTGGCCTCCGCGCCCGTGGACGAGTCCCAGCCGCCCGTGGGCGGGCTGCCCCAGGAAGTGGACGCCTTCCCCGCCGCGCTGCGCCCGGAGGGCCCGGTGCCCGCGAAGGCGAAGGTGGTCATCATCGGCGGCGGCATCATGGGCCTGGCGCTGGCGTACAACCTGGCGCGCGCCGGTGAGACGGACGTGGTGGTGCTGGAGCGCGGCTACCTGTGCGCGGGCGCGTCTGGCCGCAACGGCGGCGGCGTGCGCATGCAGTGGGGCACGCCCTCGCTGGTGGAGCTGGCCAAGCGCTCCATCGAGCTGATGAAGGGCTTCGCGCGCGAGCTGGGCATCAACGTCTGGCTGCGCCAGGGGGGCTACATCTTCCTGGCGAAGACGAAGCCGGTGGCCCAGCGGCTGGAGCGCAACGTCTCGCTGCACAACCGCTTCGGCGTCCCCACCCGGCTCATCACCCCCGACGAGGCGCGCGGCATCGTCCCCGGCCTCACGATGAAGAACAGCCTCATCGCGTCCTACAATCCGGAGGACGGCGTCATCTTCCCCTGGCCCTTCCTGTGGGGCTACGCGCAGGGCTGCCAGAAGCGCGGCGTCCGCGTGGAGACGTACACGGACGTCACCGGCTTTGAAACGAGCGGCGGCCAGGTGCGCAAGGTGAAGACGACGCGCGGCGACATCGCCTGCGACACCGTGGTGCTGGCCGCCGGCGCCTGGAGCCCCCAGGTGGCGAAGCTGGCGGACGTGAAGCTGCCCAACGAGCCGCACCGGCACGAAATCCTCAGCACCGAGCCGCTGAAGCCCTTCCTGACGCCGCTGGTGTCCGTGCTCGACAGCGGGCTGTACTTCAGCCAGTCCATGCGCGGTGAGATCGTGGGCGGCATGGGTGACGCCAAGGAGCCCGCGGGCCTCAACATGGGCAGCACCCTGCGCTTCGTGTCGCGCTTCTCGCAGGCGCTGCTGGAGCAGCTGCCCCAGGTGGGCCACGTGAAGGTGCTGCGCCAGTGGGCCGGCTGCTACGACGTGACGCCGGACAACAACCCGATTCTGGGGCGCACCCCGGGCCTGGACAACCTGCTCCAGATGTCAGGCTTCGTGGGCCACGGCTTCATGATGGCCCCCGCCGTCGCGGAGCGCATGGCCCAGTGGATGGCCACCGGCGAGTCCGACGAGCTCTTCACCCGCTTCAACCTCCGGCGCTACTCCGACGCGGCGGGCCATTCGCGGGACTTCGGCTCCGGCACCCTGGAGCGCGAGGACATGGTCATCGGCTGAGCCCCTGTACTTTTCCAGCGCCTGTCCTGGCCGGAGACAACGGCTGGGGAACGGATTGACCCGGACCGCGTCACCTCCGGACAATCTCGCAAATCACGAATTTCACTGACCACCCCAGTGAGATTGTGAAATCCCTTTACATCAACAACCGGATTGCCGGGACAAGGACGCACCAGTCGCGCATGCCGGCGCGATGAACGCTCCGAGCGGAGACGCTCAATGTGGTGGCATGGCACGGCGCGTGCCTTGGCGCCTCGCCGCGCAATTCAGCGCGAGGAGGTGTTCCGATGTTCCCGAAGAGCGTTCGTGCGCTGTTCCTGGTGGGAGCCCTGTCTGCCTGCGGTACCGAAGCACCTCTCGACGTTCCCAACGCGGACGGCCAGGAGCCGCTGCAGTCGCAAGAGTCCAACGTCATCGTGGGCTCGGTGAACTGGGTGAGCGCCACCACCCTGTCCGGCACGCAGCGCACGCGCTCACGCGCGGTGGGCTACCTGTCCATTCCGGCGGTGGGCTCGCGCTGCACGGCGTGGCTGGTGTCGCGGGACGTCATCATCACCAACAACCACTGCGTTGGCAGCAGCTCCCAGGCCTCCGGCGCGCGCGCGTCCTTCAACTACGAGGACGGCGTCAGCTCCTCCGCCCGCGTCTGGTACAACTGCGGCACGATGATTCGGACCTGGGCTGGCGACGACATGACGGCGCTGCGCTGCACGGCCACCAACGGCCAGCTCCCGGGTGACGTGTACGGCTGGCTGACGGTGGCCAGCGCCAACGCCGCCACCAACTCCAGCATCTACGTGGTCCACCAGAACTGCGACTACTACACGTCGAGCGGCTGCACGCCGACGAAGAAGTCCTCGCCGGGCGTGGTGCTCAACGCCAACTACAGCACCACGGACCTGTCCTACAACGCGGACACGCTGGGCGGCTCGTCCGGCTCGCCCGTGCTGTCCTCGTCCTCGCACCAGGTGGTGGGGCTGCACCACTACGGCCTGGGCGGCAACTCGCAAGGGCGCGGCACGGCCAACTCCGGCGTGAAGGCCACCCGCGTGAAGGCGCGCCTGGCGGAGATTGGCCTCTAGCGTCGAGCCACGCCTGTCACGCGGGTGAGGGCTCGCCCGACAGCGGCAGCGTCTTGGGGGCCTGCCCAGGGAGCAGCAACGCCTCCCGCCGCAGGCCCCGCAGCGCCATCCGCCCCAGGCTCCGCTTGAGCCCGCGTGGCAGCATTGGCAGCAGCCGCATCACCCACCGGTGCCCCAGGCCCGGGTACACCAGGGCCTCGCCGCGCTCGAAGCCGGCGAGCGCCTCGCGGGCGCAGCGCTCCAGCGACAGGTGGAAGAACGGCGCCAGGGACTCCGTGCCCTCCATGCCCGCTTCCCACAGCGGCCCCGGCGCCACGCGCGTCACCGTGACGCCCTGCCCCTCCACCTCCAGGCGCAGCGCCTCCGTGAAGCCATCCAGGAAGCGCTGGGTGGCGGCGAAGGTGGCTGAGCCCGGCAGGATGAGCTGCGCCGCGCCGGAGCCGATGTTGAGGATACCGCCCCGCCCCCGCTCCAACATGGGCTTGAGCAGCCGGTGCGTCAGCAGCGCGGGCACCCAGACGTTGGCGCGCAGCATGGCCTCCACGCGCTCCCAGCCCTCCTGGGCATACAGCGCCTGGTCACCTTCCGCGGCGTTGTTCACCAGCACGTCCACGCGGACGAACTGCGTCTCCAGCGAAGCGAGCAGCGCGTCCACCTGCCGGGGGTCGCAGACGTCGCAGGATTCGACGAGCACGCCCAGCGTCGGGTAGTGCAGCAACAGGTCTTCGCGCAGGGGCTCCAGTGCCTGGGCCTCACGGTCCACGAGCACCAGGGTCCGAACGCGACGCGCAAGCAGCCGGGCAAGCTCCCGGCCAATCCCTCGGGCCGCGCCGATGATGAGCACGGTTCCCTGGTCGATGGGGAGAGGACGCATGACAAAATCCTCCGTTCGTTGAGGTGCCCATCGTGCGCACGCCTTGCGCGGTCTGCCGCTCCCTCCGCAAGGTTTGCACGCCCGGCCAGCGGACAGCCGGCGAGGCGCTGGCACGGCGCTTCCATATGGAGCGGGTCATGCCCAGAAAAGAAGACATGGCGACTGTTTCCCGAATCCTCGTTCCCGTGGACCTGTCGGATGGCTCCCGGGAGGTCATCGACTACGCGGTGAAGCTCGCGCGGCCCTTCAATGCTTCGGTCGAGGTGGTCCACGCCTGGGAGCCGCCCCAGTACGTGGCGCCCGACCTGCTGGTGGCCGCGCCTGGGTGGAGCTCCCAATCCCTGGAGCACGTCGCCGTGGAGACAGCGACGAAGGAGCTGACGGCGCAGGTGAACCAGGGTGAGCCACCCGGCGTCCCCATGAGCCAGCGAATCGTCGTGGGTGAGGCGGCGTCCACCATCCTGGACCTCGCCGAGCAGGAGAAGTGCGACCTCATCGTCATGGGCACCCACGGCCGGCGTGGCCTCCCTCGCCTGCTGTTGGGGAGCGTGGCGCAGAAGGTCGTCGCCCGCGCGTCCTGCCCGGTGCTCACCATCCACCTGTCCGAGCAGAAACCGCGCTGACGCGCCTCATGGCCCCGGGGCGGAGACCACCGGAGGAGCGGTCTGCGCCCCTGCCTTCCGCCGCGCGGCCAGCACCGTGGGCACGGCCAGCACCGCCATGGATGCGACGACGAGCGCGGCGCCCACCAGCTCCAGGGCCCCCGCGCCCGGCTGCCCCAGCGTGACGGACATCACCACCGTGGCCACCACCCCGGCGAGCACGCTGGACGCGCGGTTCACCGGCACGCAGAAGGCATTCTCCCGCCCGTCCAGGAGGATGAGGCCGCCGAAGATGCCGGTGGCCTGCGACAGCAGTCCCACCGCGACCTCGGAGGCCAGGTGGCCTCGCGACCAGGCCCCGGTGAAGCCGTCGCGGATGTCCCCGAGCACGCCGTCGCCGCCGATGAGGGCCAGCATCGCCAGGGTGCTCACCAGCACCGGCGTGGCCACCATCTGCTCCTCCACGAAGTAGCGGATGGAGACTTCACGTTCACCGGACTTGGCCAGCTGGCTCATGGCGCGCAGCCGGAAGAAGTAGGCCGCCAGGTACACGCCCACGTCCACCGTGGCCAGGAGCGTCAGCGTGGGGCTCACCGACGAGCCCGCGGCCACCGACACCGCCGCGAAGCTCAAGCCCAAGGCCACCCAGGAGGGCCAGCGCACCCGCCGTCCACTGAGGACATCCACCAGCGGCGCCAGGACGAGCACGCCGCCGCGCATCAGCAGCATCATGAAGACGATGGACGCCCCCGGCAGGGTGTACGCCAGCGTCGTGGTGCCAATGATGGCCGCCGAGCAGAACCCCGACAGCAGCGTCCACCGCCCCGGCACCGGCACCTGGAGGCCCAGCACCTGACGGTGCCCCGCGTGACGCCACCAGCGCATCCACGTGAGGAAGGCGAACATCCCCACCAGCGAGGCCGCGGTGCTCACCGGCAGGAGCGTGAAGCCGGAGATGCCCTGCCCCATGCCGGGCAAGGCGCCTCCGGACAGCGCCTTCGTCAGCGCGCTGTAGGGGGCATAGGCCACGAAGTAGCCCAGGGCATACCCCCAGATGCTCAAGTCACGGACGTCATCATCTCGAAGGGGCGTGGCGGACAGGACGTGTTCCCGGGTGGAGGTGGAACTTGAAGTGTGCAAGCCGTACGCCGGGAACGCGACGGGCCTGGGCACGCAATCGTTTCCGGACGGGCGCGTATGCAGCGGTGTCACGGCTTTCACAGGAGCCTCGCATGCGCTCGTCCCCCTTTGCCGCTCTGGCCCTCGGGCTCACCCTCGCCACCCCTGCCCTCGCCGAGGACGACGCGAAGCCACCCCAGAAGTGGAAAGTGGTGTGCGCCACGCAGTCAAAGGACGGCAGCCGCGCCGTCCAGGGCACGGACCTGATCATCGAAGCGGGTGAGAAGGTGAAGGACGGCGTCGCCGTGGAGGGCAACGTCATCGTCCGCAAGGGCGCGGTGGTGGAGGACGTCGTCGCCATCCGGGGCCGCGTCATCATCGAAGCCGGTGCCCGGGTGACAGGCAGCGCGGTGTCCCTGGGCGGAGAGGTCCGCGTCCACAAGGGCGCCGCCGTCGAAGGGAACGCCATCGCCCTGGGGGGACGGCTGAAGGTGGATCTGGATGAGGCGGTCAAGGGCGACAAGGTCAGCCTCTCCTTCGAGATTGGCGGCCGGGACATCGTGCGCGGCTTCATTGAAGACGCGCTCGACGAGGAGACCGGCTGCCACATCGTCGACGAGCGCGACGACAAAGACGTCTGAGTCACGCGGCGCTGGCCGGCCCCGGAGGCACGGCCGGCTCGGTGCCGGTGCGCGTCAGCGGCATCAGCGAAGCCCGCAGCGTCAAGATCTGATCGCGGGCCAGACTCTTCAGCGTCTCCACGTCCGCCAGCGTCATCCCCTTGGTGGAGATGGGCGTGCCCACCGTCACCAGACCGCGCGAGGTGGCGAAGCGCCAGGAGTGCTTCGGCAGCGCGCGCCGCGTCCCGCTCACCGCCAGCGGCAGCACGTCCGCCTGCGCTTCAATGGCCAGTCGGAACGCGCCGTCCTTGAAGGGCAGCAGGTCATCCGTCTTCGAGCGCGTCCCCTCCGGGAAGATCATCACCGGCATGCCCTTGGCCAGCCACTGGCGGCACTTCGCCATGGCGCCCGTCGCCGAGTCCCGGTCGCCGCGGTGCACGGGGATGTCCCCCGCCATCCACATGCTCCAGCCCACCACGGGAATCTTGAAGAGGCTGGCCTTGCCCAGCCACTTCATCTCCCACGGCAGGTGAGAAATCAGGAACGGGTCCGCGTTGGACTCGTGGTTGCTCACGACCACCGTGTTCGGCGCGAGCTTGTCCGGCACCTGGCCGTGCACGCCGAAGCGCCAGAACGGCGTCAGCTTCGCCGCGGTGACGCCGATGAGCCGGAAGCAGCGCCCCGTTACGTGGCGCTTGCGGTCAAAGGCCCAGGTCAGGATGGCCAGCGACAGCTGCACACAGAAGCCGACCAGTGCCACCAGGCCAATCTCGATCCACGTCCAGATGGAGAGCAGTGCGTTCATGAGAGCCTCGAACAAGCGTCAGCGAACCGCGGGGTCCAGGTCCACGCTCACCGGACAGTGGTCCGAGCCGAGCACGTCCGGGTGGATGCCAGCCTTGCGCACGTAGGCCATGGCCGCTGGCGAGGCCAGGACATAGTCGATTCTCCAGCCGATGTTCTTCTCCCGAACGCCGAACCGCTGACTCCACCACGAATAGTGCCCCCCACCCTTGTTGAAGTGGCGGAAGGTGTCCACCCAGCCGGCGCGGAGCCACCGGTCGAACTCCTCGCGCTCCTCGGGCCGGAAGCCGCTCGTCTCCCGGTTCTCCTTGGGCCGCGCCAGGTCGAGCTCTTGATGCGCCGTGTTGAAGTCGCCCATCACCAGCACCCGGCCACCGTCGCGCAGGGGCTTCTCCAGCCGCTCGAAGAGGCGCCGGTAGAAGGTCAGCTTGTAGGGGATGCGGCTGAGGTCCCGGTCCTTCCCGTTGCCGTTGGGAAAGTAGCCGTTCACCACGGTGAGCTTGCCGAAGCGGGCAATCTGCAGGCGCCCTTCGACGTCCAGCTCTCCCACGCCGAGCACCGTCACGACTTCATCGGGCTCCAGGCGGCTGTACAGCCCGACGCCGCTGTAGCCCGGCCGCTCCGCCGCCACGAAGTGCGTCTTCCACCGGGGCGGTGAGCGCACCTCGTCGGGGAGCTGGTCGGCGCGCGCGCGGACCTCCTGCAGGCCAACGACTTGCGCTCGGCACCCCGCGAGCCAGGGCAGGAAGCCCTTGCGGTGCACCGAGCGCAGTCCGTTTACGTTCCACGAAACGACTCGCACGGGGAAGGCTTATGGCCCGCCCCGTGCGGCATTACCAGCCCCTACCGCACACACGGGCGGTAGGGGCGGATTGCTACGGCTCCGCCGCGCTCGACGTGTTCTGCGGCTGGCGCGTCGGACGGATGATGAAGTCCGCCGCGTTGTCGTCCGAGTCGTGGCCGTTGCCCAGCAGCGCGTCCGCGCCGGTGGTCATGGACTCCACGGTCGACGTGGCCGAGGCCTTGCGCTCGAAGCTGCCGGCGGCGGGCGCCGAGGCCGGGATGCGGTTGCCCTCCGGCTGGTTGGCGGTGCTGCCGTAGCCCACGGTGTCCACGACCAGCACCGAGTCGATGGGGTCGCTCCCCTCCAACTCCGGGTAGCCGATGCGCACATGGCCGCCGGCAGCGCCCATCGCGAAGATGGTGCCCCAGCTCACGTCACGCCCCGTGGCGCCGCTGCCCGAGTACGCGCCCGCGCCCACCAGGAAGTAGCCGCGCGGCGCGATGATGGAGCCGTCCGGCAGCGAGTAGTTGCCGGTGTAGCCGGAGGTGCCCGTCGCGGACTTGTACTGGAGCTTCCAGCCGCTCAGGTCCACCGGGCTCGACGTGGGGTTGTAGAGCTCGACGAACTCATCGCCGGCACCACCCGGGCCCTGCGGCGCGATCTCGCTGATGACCACATGGCCCGTGCTGCTGCCGCCGCCGCTCACCTGCACCGCCGCCGCGATGGACGAGCCGTTCAGCGCGGCCACCAGCTGACCCTCGCCGCCCTCGCTGCCCGCGGTGAAGTCGAACTTGGCGGACAGGCTGTTGGCCGTCACCGTCACCGTCGCCGGCACCGTGCCCAGCGACGCGGGCTCCAGCGCGAGCTGGATGACCGTGTCCTGCGCCGGGGGAACGTCCAGCTCCACCGTGAAGCCCTGCGTCTGGCCCGCGCTCACCGAGATGACCTCGGGCGACAGCGTGGACAGCTCAGCGGCCTGATCCTCCGCGAGCACCCGGACCGTGGCCTCGCGCGTGTCGCTGCCCAGCGTGGCCGTCAGCGTCGCCTTGTCCGTCTCCGGATCCGCGGCCAGGTTCGCCGTCACCTGCACCGTGGCGGAGCGCTCACCCGGGGCGATGCGCACCAGGCCGCCCTGCACATTCAGCACGGCGCTGGACGAAGCAACCTCCACCCAGACCTCCGCCGGAGCGTCCTCACGCAGGCGCACCGTCAGCGCCTCGGGGAACGTCGCCCCCGTGGTGCCGGAGCGCGCGAAGGTGCCCGTCGGACCGAAGCTGTCCAGCGAGACCTGGACCGTGCCCGCGTCGGTGCCGGCGTCGTCCTCGCCCGTGCCCGCGTCGGTGCCGGCGTCGTCCTCGCCCGTACCCGCGTCGGTGCCGGCGTCGTCCTCGCCCGTACCCGCGTCGGTGCCGGCGTCGTCCTCGCCCGTGCCCGCGTCGGTGCCGGCGTCCAGGTCAGGCCCCGGGCCGCCATCCAGGTCGGTGCCGGAATCCGGCTCACCCGAACCGCCGTCCTCCTCCGAACCCGCGTCCGGCTCACCGGAGCCGCCGTCCTCGGCCGTGCCGGAGTCCGGCTCGCCCGAACCACCATCCTCGGTGGTGCCCGCGTCCTCTTCGCCGGTGCCCGCGTCCTCTTCGCCGGTGCCCGCGTCCTCTTCGCCGGTGCCCGCGTCCTCTTCGCCGGTGCCCGCGTCCTCTTCGCCGGTGCCCGCGTCCTCTTCGCCGGTGCCCGCGTCGGTGCCCGCATCGTCCGTGGTGGGACGCCGGCAGGAGTTGTCACAGGTGTCGTCGTTGTTCCGGTTGCCGTCGTCGCACGTCTCGCCAGCCTCGACGACGCCATTGCCGCAGACGGGCCGGACTTCAGGATCGTCGCCACATGCGGACATCAAAAGGAGCAGCGCGGACAGCGGCGCCAGCATCTGCCGGTAGGACCAGGGCATGAGTAAAGAGTCTCCGTTGAACCTTGAAGAGCCCCCTGCATCCCATATCTGTCACCCGCGACGCAATCTGGGCGGCAGTTTCCGTTTTCACTGGACCCAAGCCCGGCTCTTGATCCACCCGGCGGCAAGGGCCGAAGGGTGGGAGCCAGGGCCGGCCGTCAGGCTCGCTTTTCAGCGAGGATTTCCATGACGATCTCCGTCGTGGAGCCCCGTCGCGCGGCCTGCTCGGCGTGACGCCGGGCTTCTTCCCGCTGACCCAGCCTCCAGTGCATCTCCGCGATGTTCGACAGAATCGCGTGGGACATCTCCGGGTCACCTGACTTGCCAGTGTGGCCGTCCACCGACGACTCGTTGGCGGCGAAGGCCTTGTGGAACCAGTCGAGCGCCTCCGCGTGGCGGCCCAGCGCGTCGAGCGCGGCGCCGTACAGGTTGAGCAGCCGGGCGCGCCCCACGGAGTCACGCGCGGCGCGGAGGGCCGGCTCGATGCGCTCCAGCGCCGCGGTGGGGTCATCGCGTTCGAGCCAGGCGACGCGCGCGTCGAAGAAGCGCACCTGCCCATCCTGGGGCGCGTCGGCGAGCGCCGCGTCCGCCACCTGGCGCGCCTCCGTCAGGCGCCTGGCCTTCACCAGGGACCATCCGAACTGAAGGCGCGAGAACACGGCCAGTCGCGTCGTCTCCGCATGGCGGCTCGCGTGGGCCGCGTTCCGGGCGAGCGCCCGCCCGAGCTCGGCGCCCCGTGGGTCTCCGCGCAGCAGCCCCTGGAAGAGCAACTGGTACGCCAGCTCCGCGTCCGCCTCCTGCTCACACTTCGCCAGGGTCTCGTACAGCCTGGGAAGCACCCCACGGGACTCCCAGTACGGCCAGGCGAGCGTGAAGAAGCGCTGCCAACCCGTCCGGTGTGGCTCAAGGGGGACCTCCTGGGGCCAGAGGGGGCCTGCCGCGGCCACCGCGCTGGCGATGCGCTGCGCCGTCCAGTGCCGCACCGCGCTCGCCGAGCCCTCCGGCGCGTCGTCGCTGAAGACGCTCGCGACGAACTCGCTTTCATCAAGGCGGGCCTCGTTGCCGGCCCTCACCGTCTCCTCGTCGGGAGCCCAGCCACTGCGCACCAGGGGGAGCAGGAGCCTGTCCGTCTCGGCGCCCTGTCGCGCGCGCGCGGACTCGAGCGCGGCTCGCAGGCGGACGATGCGCGCGTCGCTCAGGGCAGCGAGCGCACGCGCCAGCACCTCGTCAACCTCCCCAGGCGACGCGAGGTGGCGCTCCAGCAGGGGCACCGTGGCGTCCTCGTCGGCGCGGCCGAGCTCCACGCGCGCCTGGAGCGCCAGACGGGTGTCGCTGGCATCAACGAGGCTCAGCAGCCGCGCGCGGGCCCCGGCGTGGCCGCGCCGGGCCAGGGCGATGAGGCCTGGGAGTCCTTGGTGAGCGTCGCGCGCGGCCACGGCGAGCCACGCGCGCGCGCAGCCCTCCAGGTCGACGTCGAGCAGTTCGAGCGAGAGCCGGCCGGCGGCCTCGAGCCCTTCCTGCTCGAAGAGGGCCAGGACGTCGGCGCGGACGGCGGCGTCGCGGCGCGCGCGGGCCACGAGGTTCGGCATCGACAGGCCCGCATCCGCGGCGCTCAGCAGCTCCCGGAGCGTCCGCTCAGCGCGCGGCGCGTCCGCGGCGCGGTGGGGCAGCGCCGCTCCCCCTCCCGGGAGGACGTCGAGGACCTCGAGGCCATCCTCGGTGTCGAGCGCGAGCAAGAAGGTCCGCGCGGAGGTGCGGTGCGCGAAGGCCGCCGCGGCTTCGCGGAGGAGCGCGCGGCACACCCGGAGCTGCTCGTGCATGGCGCGCTGCTCTCGCGCGTCCTCCAGCGCCCGGGTCTGTCGTTCCGCGGCCATGGAGGACGCGGGGGCGACCCGGGGCGGCGGTGGCGTCCCAACCCCCTCGAGCGGCAGCGCCCCGGAGTTGTCATACCCCAGGGACACAACGCTGCAGGGCGGCTGGCCGCGCAGGCCGGCCCACAACCCCGTCATCCAGGTGAGGACGAGGCCCCCCAGGGGCGCATGTCCCCCGCCGGCGGGGGCCCGGACGCCGTCGCGCGCCCACGCCTCCAGGTGGCCGAACAGCCACTCCCGCACTCGCGGGAGGAGGGACTCAACGTGCGCGGTAAAGGGCGCCGTGTCGAGCTCCACGGACGACAGCGGCAGCACGGTGTCATGGGTGACGGCGGTGCCCTGGCTGCCCGAGAGGGAGAGGGCCCGGGGGCCAAGGCGGGAGCCATCCGCGCCCACCAGGAAGACCTCGCGCGCGACTGCGCCGGAGACCTCCACCACACGGCCGCGCGCCGAGAAGGCCCACGGCGCCGCGTCGCTCGCCGCGGCCGTCGGGGAGGCGCCCAGGTGCAGCTTGTGCTTGCCGCGCAGCATCTCGCCCACCTCCACCAGCCAGACCCACTCCCCCCGGGTCAGCGCGGCGGCCCCCTCACGCGTGGAGACGAGCTCGAAGTCCACGTCGTCAGTCCAGCGCCGCAGGGGGACCGGCCGCGTGGGCTCGCTCACGTCGAAGAGGACCAGGTGCCGCCCGGCGGTGACGAGCAGCTGTCCAGGCCCGGTGAAGCCGAGCTGGCCGATGGCGCTGTGGCCAGGCATGGCGAGCGGGGCCAGCCACTGCAACGTGTCGCCCGTGACGCGGTAGAGGTTGAGCGCCTCGCCGTTCGCGCAGGCCAGGAGCGCGCCCTGCGCGGCCATGGGGCCGTCCCCTGCGCGGGGGCTCTGGAGCGTCGCTCGTGCCTGGCCCGCCGCATCCAGCAGCACGAGCGTCGAGCCCACGGCCGCCACGACCCCGGACTCCAGCGCGACGAGCTCCTCGATGCGGGGGCTGAACGTGGCGAGTGTCTTCGCGCCCCCGTCCGCGCGGTACTCGCACAGCGTGCCCTCCTTGTCAGCCCCCCACCAGCTTCCACCGGGGCGCTCCACGACCGCGAGGAAGTACGAACGCTTGGACTCCGCGTCGGCATCTTCGAGTGGCGCGATCAGCGCCCGCGTGGCGGGCTCGACAGCGAGGATCCGCGCCGGCTCCAGCCTCAGCGGGGAGAGGTCGAGCCGCTCGCAGGCGTCGCGGCTGGCGCGCACGGCCGCTTCGAAGTCCCGGTGCGCCTTCAGGATGGGACTCAGCCCGGGCGAGGCCTCCACATGAACGAGCAGGTGCTCGCGGACCCCTCCGGCGAGGGCGGCGCGCAGCGTGGCGGAGGCCTGCTCCGGCGCATGCGCATGCTGAAGCAGCGCGAGCACCGCCAACGCGTCACTCCCGGAGCTGTCCTTGTCGACCAGGGGCAGCGCCTCGTCGAGGCGCCCGAGTGCACCGAGCGCCAGCGCCCGCTCCGGGAGGGCATCATCGCTGGCCACGCGCAGCACGTCCTCCCAGCGCCCAAGCCCGGTGAGGGCCCGTGTCTCCATCCAGGACGAGCGGTCCTCTTCGGAGAGCTGCTCGAAATGGGCGAGCACCGTGGCCCACTGCCCTGCGTCCAGCGCGTCCGCGGCAAGCGCGCGTTGGAGGGCGCCGCGCGTCGGCGCGGCCACCTCGAGGCCCGCCAGAAGGCTGATCAGCCGCTCGAGGCTGACGACACGCGCGAGGCCGGTGACGTACCGGAGCTGCTCCTGGGCGGTGGGAAGCGCGGCGAGGGTGGCCGCCACCTCCTCGGCGCTCGTGGGCAGCGGTGGCGCCAGGTCGCCAGCATCGAGCCCGCCGCTGGCCCTGAAGAACCCGAGCAGGGCGTTGATGATGGCGGGCGGCGTTGGCCCTCCGAACCGGGGGTGGGTGTGGCCCGCGCTGAAGCGCACGTCGAAGTCCTCGCCCTTGAAGCGCGCGGTGACGTGCAGCGCCTTCCGGTCCACGCGGGCCCGGACGACCTGGGCATGGGACCAGCAACGGATGGCGGGCGGCCCGCCACTTTCACCCTCGCCCTCCGGGTAGAAGAGGACCATCGTGTCGCCTTCGAGGGACGCGCGCGGATAGACGCTGCCGTAGCCGTGCTCCTTCCGGTGCTCCTGCACGGGCCAGAGCGGGGCGCCTCGGGGGTGACAGAAGGAGACGAGTTGGGCCTCGGTTCCGTCCATGGACACGAAGACGCCCACGGGCTGCTCGAAGCGCTCCGCCAGCAGGCGCGTGCCAAGCTCGATGGCGCTGGCGACGAGGGCGCGGTGGAGCTCGAGCCACCAGGC
Organism: Myxococcus sp. AM009; assembly: GCF_013372605.1. NCBI lineage: Bacteria > Pseudomonadati > Myxococcota > Myxococcia > Myxococcales > Myxococcaceae > Myxococcus > Myxococcus sp. AM009. Next base: position 6,320 of record NZ_JABXEP010000039.1, on the reverse strand, counting down.
CAGGAAGGAGGCATCGCGCGCCGCATCGTGGAAGTGGAGCGGCGCGAGCGGCGTCCAGTCCTCGGGCGGGGGGAGCGTCCGTTCCCCTCGGGACAGCGCGTCGAGCTCGTCGAGCCACGGCGTCAGCGAGACAAAGCCGGCGGCCGCCGCGTCTCCCGTCACGTAGGGGTAGTTGTCCCACTCGGTGCCAAGCCAGACGCCCACGCGCAGCCGGTCCTGGGTGGGGGCGAGCACGATGACGCGCAAGTCCTGGGCGTGCACCTCGTCCGCGAGCCTCGCGGTGATGACGTCCAGGAGCTCGGTGGGCCAGGTGGCGGCGAAGGCGGGGCGCCGGGCGTGATGAAGCGCGGGGAGTGCCATGCGGCGCAACAAACCACGGACCTCCCGACTCGGCGAAGCGCATCCCTCGCCAACGGGCACGTACCGAGTCCCCGCGTCATCAGCGCGTGCTGGCATACTCCAGAGTGGGCCATCCCGGCCCCGTAGCTCATTACCTTGGTGGAAGGGCGGTGGTCATGCGTTCCCGCGCTTGCATCGGACTCCTCCTTCTTCTCTCCGCCTGCGCTACGTCGACACCGTCGCCCAGCGCGCGGGGAACTCGGATCCAGAGAATCGCCAACCTTCAGCGAGCGGCGGCGCTGCCCTGGACGGACGGCGGGCAGTGCGTTGTCCGCGAGGCTTCCCAGCCTTGGCCCGTGCTGATTGAGCGGTGCTATCAAACCCTCGACCATGACCGGCTCGAGTTCCACGACACCACCGGAAGATGCGCGGTCGCCTCCGCTGGCGCTGGTGCCCTGGGCGTCGGGCTCTGCGTTCTGCTGGCTCCTGAAATCGTTGTGGGAGCCGTCATCGTCCTTGGCGTGGTGGTGGTCGCCGTCGCCATCAAGGAAGAACTGGATGCATATGCGCTACGCCACGCCTACCCCGAGGAGGCAGGGGCCTCACGAGGAGCGAAAGTGGCAACCCGGGAAGCTGTAGCGCAACGCAAACCCAAGCTGAAGCCCGATCCAGCGGGACAGGACTGGCAGCCCCCGGTGCCACCTGAACTCGTGGACCGGACGCGCCGCGCCAGTTGCGAGCCTGTTCCAGTGCCCCACGCGGGCGAGGACGACCCACACAATGAGTGCGCCGACCAGTTCCCGCCCAACCGTTATCCCGGAATGGATGTGCTTGTTGGCGGTGTACGCTTCGATGCGCTTCAAGTCGGCAGGCGCGTGCTCTGGGAGATCAAGACCCATCGGTTTGATTTGTACAATGATTTCATCCAAGACCAGGAGATCAAGAGGGAAATCGAGCAGCTACGAAAGGAGAGAAAAGCTGCTATGGCGTGCGGATACGAATTTGTCATTGGGGTGAGTACCGAGGCGCACAGAGACGCGCTGTTGCAAGAGAATCAGTCCCTGAATGTCGTCGTCACGGGGTGTAAGCGATGACTGCGCGAAAAAGACTCACCTTCATCGTCTACGCGCCTGCGCTTGCGGGCAGAGATCGCCGCGCAATCGATAGCATTCATGGGATGGAGAAGACGCTTCCCGGCTTGCGGCTGGAATGGCGGCTTTCCAAGAGCGGGCGCCCCATTGCATTGCCGCAGCGTGACGCGTGGCTCATGGAAAAGATTGAGGACGGAGGTTTCCCGATGGTGTGTAACGGGGACGAGCGCTACCCCGTGACGGTCTGGGGAACGGAAAACCCGGGCCCCTTCAGCCCAGGCGGTCAGGCCCAGTTTGAGGTGCACGCGAAACTGCCCTTGGACGAGCCGGTGATCGCGTCGGCGGTGGCGGTGCTTGAGGGCGTGGCGGAAGGGGCACATGCGCTATGGGGACGAGCGACGCCCTACGACGCGGCGGTGGACATCGCGTATCAGACAGCCCCCACGCCGCAAGGGCCGCCGTCCCCTCGCCGGGGGTTGCCCGCCCTGAAGCTCTTCGAGCACCTCCGCGCGCCCGAGATTCCCTATTACCTCGGGTGGCTCAACTACTGGTCCGCCGCTGCCGCGCAAGCCATCGGGTTCCCGGACCCGACCCGTGACGCCGAACTGCTCTCGCGAGCGCGGCGCACGAAGTCGGGCGGCTGGGTCGTGCAGCTCACCGACGCGCCGCTCGACCTGGACAACCCCGCCCACCTGGACGCGCTCCTGCGGGCCTATGAGCGGTTCCCGGAGATCGGCGGACGCGCAGCGCCTTGACCCACTTCAAGGGCCCGGGACGCGGCTGCGCTCCAGGCGCTAGGCCGGAGGCACCGGAGCGTGCTCCCCGACCGCATGGGGCGACTCCAACCCGTGGTCCACGAGGAAGACACGCACGGCCTCGGCGATCTCCGACCCGGCCTCCAGCAGACCCGCGTGCCCCGCGTCATCCACCCGCATCCAATGCGCGTGTGGCATCACGTCACGCATCCGCTCCATCTCCCCCAGCGGGACGAGCATGTCGTTGCTGGCGGCGACGATGAGCGTGGGCACCTGCACCGTCCTGGCCACGTCCCAGGCGTGGCCCTCCACCATGCCCCGGAGGGTGTACCAGTAGGCGCGGGGGCTCATCCGGCGCAGGGCGAGCATGAACTCGTCGATGTCCGCCCGAGGCGCCCGGGCCCGAAGCGCCCCCACCATGCGGCCCAAGGGATAGGCGAAGCGGCTGGCCATCACCGCGTGCGCCACGGGCGCCGCCAGCGGCAGCGTGGGCGTGGCCAGCTTGAGCATGCCCCGGGCGGCGGACAGGAACGCGCGCGCGCCCGCCGTATCCGCCCCCGAGCCGAACGCGCCCGGCGCCCCGGCGATGAGCGTCATGGACGGCACCAGGTCCGGCCGCCGCCGGTACAAGTCCAGCAGGACGCGCACGCCCATGGAGAACGCCACGTGGTGCGGCGGCTTGCCGTCCCCTCGGGCCATCAGCGCCTCGGTGACGCGCTCCAAATCGTCCACGTGCACGGGAATCTGGTACCCGTCCGCCAGGGACTCATCGCTGCTGCCGTGGCCCCGGTAGTTCCAGTGCACCACCCGGTGGTCCTGCTCCAGGTTCGCCACCAGGTAGCGCCAGAAGTTCTCCGAGGAGCCAATCCCGTTCGTCAGCAGCACCGTGGGGCGGGCCACCAGCTCCGAGTCGGCGGTGGCCTCCCGGAGGTTGCCGAAGTGGGTATGCCAGGCGACCCGGGTACCATCCGGGGCAGTCACAAAGCGCGTGGTGCGACGGTAGGGCATGCCACCTCCCACCATGCGGCCCCCGGGCCGGAGGCGCAAGCATCAACCTGCCCTGACGGGCGTGTGCCGGGGTATGAGGGGGCGCCATGCTTTGCGTCGACGTGGAACGGTTCGATATCCGCCCTGCCCTGGCCCACTACGCCGAGCACGGCTACGCGAAGCTGGGCCGCGTGCTGGGTGACGAGGGCCTGGACGCGCTCCGCGAGCGAGCCGACGACCTGATGCTGGGCCGGGTCGTCCACCCAGGCCTCTTCTTTCAGCCGGACGCCACCACCGGCCGCTACGAGGACGCCCCCCTGGGCCTGGGCTGGCAGGGCCCCTCCCTGGACTACCGCAAGCTGGAGAAGCTGGAGAAGGACCCGCGCTTCCTGGCGTGGCTGGAGAACCCGCTGTTCGAACGCCTCGCCCGGGCCCGCATCCCCGGCGACATCGTCCTCTACCGCGCCATCCTCTTTCACAAGGGACAGGCCGGCGGCAGCAACCTGCCCTGGCACCAGGATGGTGGCCGGCTGTGGGGGCTCACCCGGGAGCCGGAGCTGCAGGTCTGGACCGCGCTGGATGACGCCCCCGAGGACGGCGGCTGTCTGGAGGTCATTCCGGGCAGCCACCGCGGCGGCCTGGTGACGGCCCTGGGCGGGGTGATTCCTCCCGACGCGGTGGCGGCGGCCGACGCCGAAGCCCGCGTCGTGTCCCTGCCGGTGCGCGCCGGCGAGGCCCTCCTGGTCCACAACCACCTCTGGCACCGCTCCGGACGCGGGCGCCCCGGCCTGCGCCGCCGCGCCTTCTCCGCCTGCTACATGGACGCGGACGTGCGCTGCCTGCGCAAGAAGAAGGCCCCGCGCGTCTTCCCGCCCGTGTTCCGCCGCTGAGCTCAGCCCACCAGGGGCATGCGCAGCGGCGGCGCCACCGGCTCCTTCGCGCGCTGCGCCACCGGCAGGGAGACGCGGAAGATGCTGCCCCGTCCCTCCTCGCTCTCCACGGAGATGTCTCCACCAAAGCCGGTGACGATGCCGTGGCAGATGGACAGGCCCAGCCCCGTGCCCTCACCCACCGGCTTGGTGGTGAAGAAGGGGTCGAAGATGCGGGCGCGCACCTCCGGCGGCATGCCCACGCCCGTGTCCCGCACCTCGATGACGACGCGGTCCCCGGCCGTCCGCAGGCTCAGCCGGACCTCGTGCCGCTCCGAATGGCCCAACGGGATGGCCTGCGCGGCGTTGATGAGCAGGTTGAGGAACACCTGTCCGAAGCGGCCCTCGTTGCCCTCCACCAGCGGCACCTCGCGGTAGTCGCGGACAAGCCGCGCGCGCAGCTTCAGCTCGCTGCGCGCCAGGGTGATGGCCGACTCGAGCACCGCCTTCACGTTGACGGCGGTGGCCACCTCGTCGTCGCCCCGAGAGAAGGTCCTCAAGTCCCGGACGATCTGCCGCACGCGGTGCGCGCCGTCGGTGGCCTCGCGCAGCACCTCCTCCAACTCCCCCATGCGGCCCGGCGGCAGCTCCCGCGCCAGGGCGTGCAGCTCGCCCGCGAGGAACGACAGGTTGGAGAGGACGAAGGCCAGCGGGTTGTTGATTTCGTGCGCCACGCCCGCCGCCAGCGTGCCCACCGCCGCCAGCCGGTCCGACACCACGAGCTGCGCCTGCATGGCCTTGCGGTCGGTGACATCCACCGCCACGCCCGCCAGCAGCCGCCGCCCCGAGCGCTCCCGCACGATGAAGCGGTAGGTGAGCCAGTGGCGCTCGGTGCCGTCGCGCGCGGGAATCATCGTCTCGGAGATGCTCTGCTTCCCGGACGCGAGCACCGCCTCGTCGTCCCGGCGCGACTGTTCGGCGGAGGCCGCGGGCATCAGCTCCAGATCGGACACGTGGGACATGTCCACGCCCACCGGGTAGCCGAAGAACCGGCTGTAGCGCGCGTTCACCCAGATGCGGCGGCCCTGCTCGTCCTTCATGAAGGCCACCGCGGGGATGTTGTCCATGAAGGACGCGAACAGCTCCTGCGACTCCTCCAGCGCGCCCATCGCCAGCGTGTTCTGCGCCATCAACTCCTGACGCGCCTGGGCCTCGGCCGCGTTGCCCATGGCCGCGCCAAGCAGGCCCGCCATCAGCTCCAGCGTGCGCACGTCCCGGTCCTCGAACGCGTTCGGCCGCCGGCTGGTGACGTTGAGCGCGCCCACCGGGCGGCCCTCGCGCCACAGCGGGACGCAAATCATCGACCGCGCGCCCACGTGGCGCAGCGCCGCCGCGTTGACCCGGACGTCCGTCTCCGAGTCATCCGTCCGCATCACCTCGCCACTCAGCAGGCTGGCGCCCGTGAGGCTGCCCTCCACCTTCAGCCGGAAGCCGATGAAGGGCGCCAGGCTGCCAGTGGCCACCAGGTAGTTCACCTCCGCGGTCGCCTCCTCCAGCAGCGCCACCGCCGCGCCATCCGCGCCGCACAGCACCCGCGAGCGCTCGCACAACATCCGCATCAGCTCGTCGAGCCCGAAGCCCGCCATCGACACGTCCGACTGCATCTGGATGATGGAGGCCAGCCGCGACAGCTCACCCCGCGCCTCCGCCTCGGACGTCTGCCGCTGACGCCGCGCCGCCATCCGCCGCTCCAACAACACCCGCCGCGCGCGCACCTGCACCGGGGTGAAGGGCTCCACCAGGAACTCATCCACCCCCGCGGCCAGCAGCGGCTCGAGCCCCGTGTCGGTGCCTTCCCGCGCCAGCCCCAGCACCAACGGCTCCTCGGGACGGGCCCGCGTCCGCAGCGTGTCCAACCAGCGCGCGTCCTCCGCCAGGTCCGCCGCGTCCACCACCAGCACGTCCACGGGCCCGTGCCCCAACGCCGCGCCGGCCTCCACCAGGTCGGCGGTGATGAGCACGGCCTGGCCCTGTCGCCGCAGCTCCTCCGCCACGGGGTGCCGCGCATCGGTGGTGAGACACAGGAACTTCATCCAGTCGCCCTGCTCCGTGGCCCCAAACACACGGGCTGTAAAATACTACGGTTCTGCAGCATGGCATTTCCAGCCGGGAGCCTCCGGAGCGCTGGGGTCAGGTACACCCCACGCCCGCTGGAAACATGCGGGACCGCGGGCAAACGGGTGGCCACGGGGTGGCGCCAGGACGTTATCCTCCGCGCG
>NZ_JABXEP010000399.1:0-514 GCF_013372605.1 Myxococcus sp. AM009 | reverse complement strand
ATGCACGAAAGACGATTCATCGGACGCAAGGAATAGAACCGCCTGCGACACTTCGATCGGCTGGGCAGGCCTCTTGAGTAGCGTTGGCCCCAGCAGAGCCGGTCGAACGGCGGGATCATCCAGAAGTGCTTTTGTCATCTGCGTCTCGATGACGCCCGGATGAACCGAGTTCACACGGATGTTGAAAGGTGCGAGATCCACCGCGCAGGACTTGGTAAACAGGCGCACCGCTCCCTTCGACGCCTCATAGGCACTCGCGCCCGGGGCCCCAACCAAGCCGTAAATGGACGAGACATTGACGATCGTTCCACCACCCTGCTTCTGCATCACGGGGATGGCCGCACGGGTTCCGATGAAGACGCTGCGCACGTTGACATCGAAGATGCGGTCCCAATCCTGGTTGCTCGTGTCCTGCACCGGCTTCAGGATCAGGATGCCGGCGTTGTTCACCAGCACATCCAGGCGCCCCGCGCGTTCGACGATTTGCCTGACCGCAGCGGTCCAGTCAGCTTCC
>NZ_JABXEP010000398.1:0-516 GCF_013372605.1 Myxococcus sp. AM009 | reverse complement strand
GCTCGGAGATGTGTATAAGGGACAGGCTGTGGATGGGGTCGGCGAAGACGAACGTGGGGCACCTGGAGTCGGCGGCGGGAGTGGCGGCGGTGATGAAGGTGGTGCTGTCGCTGAGGAACAAGCAGTTGCCACCGCACCTGCACTTCAAGACGCCGAACCCGCACATCGGCTGGGAGCGGATGGCGGTGGAGGTGCCGACGAAGCTGACGGCGTGGGAGCCGGCGCAGGGTCGGCGCGTGGCGGGCGTCAGCTCCTTCGGTCTCAGCGGGACGAACGCCCACCTGGTCCTGGAAGAGGCGCCTCCGAGGCCGGAGCCCGTCCGGAAGCAGGACGTGGTGGAGCGCCCGAAGCACGTGCTGGTGGTGTCGGCGCGGAGCCCGAGCGCGCTGGAGGAGCAGGCGAGGAGGTACGCGGGGGCGCTGGGAGAAGCGCCGGTGGGGGACGTGTGCTTCACGGCGTCGGTGGGGAGGGCGCACCTGGAGCAGCGGATGGCGGTCTGTCTCTTAATACACATCT
>NZ_JABXEP010000397.1:0-531 GCF_013372605.1 Myxococcus sp. AM009 | reverse complement strand
GCGCTCTGGTGGGGGTGGCCATTGCCGGCGCCGTCGTCTTCCTGTCGCACCCATCGCAGGAGCACCGGACCGACCTGCACGAGATGCTCCACGCGGCGGTGCCGCTGGACGCCAACGAGCGTGAAATTCTCGACATGAAGGAACAGGCCTTCGCCCAACGCCGCCGGGAGATCGAAACCCGGCTGCGCACGGCCAACGGTCAACTCGCTGACGCGATTGCCAAGAATCCCACGTGGTCGCCAGAGGTCGAGGCGGCCACCCAGGAAGTGGAACGCGCGGCTGCCGATTTGCAGCGGGCCACGCTGGTCCACGTTTTCGAGATGCGCGCGGGCCTGAAGCCCGAGCACCGGCCTGCTTATGACCGCGTGCTGGTTGATGCGCTTCGCCGTGGTTCGCAGTGACCAGTACGGAAGCGGACGGCGTGCTCGCCCGGCGCGCCGCTCGGGGAGATCACCATGCGTTTGGCATCCTGGTGCGGCGGCATAGCCCCGCCCTGGCGCAGGCTGGCCGCAGCTTTGGCATTCCGGAAAC
>NZ_JABXEP010000396.1:0-533 GCF_013372605.1 Myxococcus sp. AM009 | reverse complement strand
GCTGTAGCTCAGTCGGTAGAGCAGCGCATTCGTAATGCGAAGGTCACCAGTTCGATTCCGGTCAGCGGCACCAGAATAAAAAAAGCCCAGTCTTCATCGACTGGGCTTTTTGCTTTGCGCCTCCGAAACAAAGCAAGCCAAATCAAGCCGCCGGAATGCGCAGCTTCTGCCCCGGATAGATCTTGTCCGGATTCGACAGCATCGGCTTGTTGGCTTCGAAGATGGCCGGGTACTTGTTCGCATCGCCGTAGAACTTCTTGGCGATGGCCGAAAGCGTATCGCCGCGCTCCACGGTGTGCCATTGCGATTCTTCCGACTCGGTGTTGACCGACATCTGGTCATCCACCGACTTGATCCCCTCGACGTTGCCGCAGCACAGGATGATTTTCTCGCGCGTGGCTTGATCCGGCGCTACGCCAAACACCTTGGCAGCATCGCCTTCCACCTGCACCGACAGCGCTGTGGCGCTCAGGCCCTGCTGCGCGATGTAGTCCTGGATGGCTTGGCCCTTTGCATCGTCGGCTGCCTTGGCG
>NZ_JABXEP010000395.1:0-536 GCF_013372605.1 Myxococcus sp. AM009 | reverse complement strand
GGAGCGCCCGGTGGGGGGGTGGGAGCTGGCCGTCAATCAGCTCGCGGGTGGGGTGAAGCCTCCCGACGTGAAGTGGCGACGCCCGGCCGCCGCGCTCGCGGGCGCGGTGCTGTTCGCGGCGGCGGGCTTCCTGTTGCCCTTGTCCGCGCCACGAGGCCGCGCCGTGAATGCCGCCGCCGCGGCGAAGGTGGCCGCGGTCCAGGCACAGGCGGAGGCGCTCGCCAAGGAGGAGGTGCTGGAAGAGGCTGTCGAGGACGAGCTGCGGCGCCTGGCCGAAGAGGTCGCCGAGGGCCGCTTCGACGCTGGAGACTGGGAGGCCGCCGACGCGCTGGAGAAGCGGCTGTCCGAGCAGGCCGCGGAGGCCGCCGCGCAGCTGGCCCAGGCCGCCCAGGCCGCGCGGGCGTTGGAGGATGCGCTGGGCGCCGCGGGAGGCGCCGAGGCCGCCACGCGTGAGCGCGAGGCGTTGGAGCAGGCGCTGATGGCGCTGGAGGGCGGCGAAGAGGGCGGCGCGTCCGACGACGCGGAGGGTACGGGGG
>NZ_JABXEP010000394.1:0-537 GCF_013372605.1 Myxococcus sp. AM009 | reverse complement strand
TGACGAAGAGGTCAATCGGATCCTCTTCATTTTCGATTTGAGGTCAATCCAGTTATTTCATCGCCTATGCAGAACGATTCGGGAACTGTTGACGACGGTGAGGAAAGAAAGCGGTTGTATGAGAAGCGGCGAGAGGAGCTTTTTAAGCTTAGACTCTCAAATCTGGAGAATTTGGACAAATCCATTTTGACGTATTCCAGTGCAGGCCTTGCGCTCTCGCTCGGATTTCTCAAGGATTTCATTCCAATTTATCAAGCTAAGTTCGCTTGGGCTCTTTACGGATCGTGGATATGTTTCGCGTTCGCGATATCGCTGGTTGTTCTGTCCTATGTGGTTAGTGTCCAAATTATTGTCAGGCAGCTTGAGCAGGCGGAGCGGTACTATCTCTACAGAGATGAAGGCGCGTATTTTTCTGGTGGCTGGGCTCACAGATTGGCGGATCATCTGAATTCTTGGCTGTCTGCTGCTGTGTTTGTTGTTGCATTAATATTGACAATACTATTTGTTTCGCTGAATTTAACTGGAGCAACCATGGTG